>JBDKUM010000234.1:0-3546 GCA_039679715.1 Phycisphaerales bacterium | reverse complement strand
GGAGCCTCTAGCTTCGAGTCAGCCGGAATCCTATGTATTTGACTTTTGTACCCGGCGCAAAATGCGGAGAAATGATCTGTCCCCGCAGCAGCGGCAAAAAGTTTAGCCGTGCTGCGGGAAGTGAAATTGATAGAGGAAGTGCGGAATAGCCGAAAAAAATAAATATAAATCCTAAAACAATAATCCTGCCAAAAATTGTAATGTTGGCAGGATTATTTTTTTTTTATGGTAAATATAACATACAGATGTCAAATCACTTATTAAAATAGAGCGGAAAGATGATATAGGGGAGACGGATATTCATGAGAAGTGAGGGAAGAATCGAAAAATGTTTTCAAAGATTCATTGACCGTGTCATGGATGGCAGTGTTGTTCCTTTTCTGGGAGCGGGTATATCAACGACTGCTAAAACTGAACCGGGACTACAGTCTAGACCGAATATCCAAAAGGTCGGAGTGATGTGCCGGAGTATCATTACCGCTCTTTGGAGACATTGTAAAGAGCGATATGAATATGAGAATTGTAAGAACTGCCATATAGGACAGGCGATTTTTTGCTATTCCTCAAGCAGAAAGAGCAGCAGTTACTTAGGTCCGGTTTTTTGTTTGCCGCTTAAGATAAAGGATGACACCCTGGCAAATAGTACTATGGCCTATCATGGATGCACCAAAAAGGTTCAGTATTTAAATAATTTAACAAAAATTTGCGAGATGTGGGAACAAAAATGCGGAGAGCAGACAAGAGAAGAGGCTAGGCTGAAGCTGGTGGAGACTATTTTGCAAGTGCCGGAATTTGTTCATCTGGCGCCAACGCCGGCTCACCGCTATATTGCCTATTTGGTGCGGGAGAACTTAATGGGAGAAGTAATTACTACAAACTATGATCATTGCATGGAAAAAGCATATGAACAATCATTAATTTACGAGTATAAAGGCGAAAAAGATAAACCGTGGCATTCTGTATGTGATTTGGAGAATTACCGGCGATATGGCGGTATAGCCTACCAAGAGGATACGGAACAGAGAAATATGCGGGTTCTTAAAGTCTATAAAATTAATGGAAATGCTTGCTCAAAAGATGATTTGGGTAAAAAAAAATATGAACAGAAAAAAGAATGGGCGCAGACGATTTTATTAACGGATGGAGATTTGCAGAATTGGCGGCAGCGGCATTGGGCGGAAGATTTGTTCCATGACCGTATGCGGTCGCGAACACTTATTTTTTGCGGTTTCGGCAGTGAGGAGCCGCAGATTCGCCATACGGTGCTGCAGCTTTGTGAAGAAGTTTCCGCATCTGGATCTGGTAAGGAGGAAAAAGCAGATAGTATAGAGGCAAAAGTAGACACTGGAGACAAAGATGTATGGTTTGAGCGGCACAATGCTCCCTATATTCAGGTGTATGAAGATGTTTTGTCTTTTAATCAATACCAGATTTTGCACGCTTTTATTATAGGTAATAACAAGGAACAGAAAGAACTCAATTCGTGGAAAATGGATAATGTATTTTCTAAGCAAGATGCCGCTTCTTTTAAAGCGGAAAAAGCGGACGGATTATCCGCCGATGTTTTTTGGCAGCGGGTGTATCAAGCGGTTTTTGGCCGGCTGCTGTGGCAAGTAACGCTTTCCCAGAGTGATTTAATGCATTATTTTAACAGTACGGCAAGCGGACTCTCTCAGCTGTGGCAGGACTTTGTTTATCAATATTATCCTGACGACGTTCCTTTCGGGAATTTGGAGGAGATTCTTAGAATTGGTGACACGTCAGCCAGAACGTTACTGAGTGATTATCTGTATTGTGTGCGGTATGGAGAAGAAGGCCGGCAGGGAGTATACATGCCTTTTACAGGCAGAAAAGTATTAATGGGAACGATGTTATTGGTGTTCTACATGCTGCTTGATAAATTGAATGCACCCCCTCATCAATCCGCCGGTCTGCAGAGTGAAGGTTGGAGTCAGTATATATCGTGCGATCGTTCTGGGCTGGGGCTGTTGATCAAGCAGGAGCAATTGCCTGCGTATGTATGTATTGCCCATACGGATTTGGCCCGGGAAGTACCGCAGCGAATCCCGGTAGATTTAAAAGAGTTTAGGAAATTAAAAGCTTTTGTACAAATCATCATTGGCGAAGGCTGTTGTGCCAGGAAAAATCAACTTGCACTGTATGACAACAATGACGAAACCAAAATCCAGATGCACGAACTGTATCAAATTCCCTTTCAGCATATTTTTCGGCGCGGAGGCTACTCCGGCTATGGAATGGATACTTGTGTAAAAGAGTTGGGAAGATGTTTACGGTATCCCGGTGAGTTTGTCAGATAAATTCAAGAGTGGGGAAAGGATGGGTAAGATTATCATGAATAATGTATTTGAAATAGAAGACGAAAATAAAAATTTTAACAAGTGGCTGTTAGAACCGGCAGAGTTATTTGCGAAACGAAGGAGTCAAGAAAATGTTGATTCAATGATTAAAATTGTTACAATCTGGATTAGCCCGGCAGCGGCGGCGATACAGTATGACATAGAGATATCGGATAGCCAAAAGGAAGAATTGATTAAAAAAATTATAGGACGCAGTTTACGGATGCTGCAACAGGAACTGCAATTGCAGGAGATTTGTCTGCCCATGGTAGGAATTTTGAGAAGTTCAAGTAGTATTCCAGATATAGATTTAACAAAAATCGTTGCAAAGTGGTCGGCGGATCAAAACTGGCACCGAGGGGATTTTATTTTGGATGTTATTTCACAAGGCTCAAATGAAGAAGAGATTAATCATACCATACAGCGATATTTGGGGAATCTGGACGGGATAACAAAGGAAATGAATATTTCCCCAATAGATGGCGAACAGCATGCAGCATCGATAAAAACTGAAGCTGAGCTTATTACGGATAAATGGGACAACAAATTATTAAAGGCGATTGCGGCTGCAATTCTAGGAGAAGAAGACGCTTTATCAAACTGGGATAAGCAAGTCGAAGACGAGTGGAACCGGTTAGGCGACAAAGCAGAGAAAGAAGGCGATTTGGGTGGGGAAAATTACTAGAATAACATCAATCGATTTAGAAGGCATTCGTGGTTTTCTTGCTAAATTAGACCGGCCGCTGAATACGGATGGTGACATTGTACTTCTTGCCGGAGCTAACGGCTGCGGTAAAACTAGTTTATTGGATGCTCTTTGTTTGGCATTAACTAACTATAATAAAAATACCAAAATGGTTAGCGCAGGAAAAGCCGAAGGAAAGTTAACGATTTGTTATAAAAAGGATGATGAGGATAAAATTTGGGAGAATTCAATACCGGCATATAATAAT
This sequence comes from Phycisphaerales bacterium, assembly GCA_039679715.1. Lineage (GTDB taxonomy): Bacteria > Planctomycetota > Phycisphaerae > Sedimentisphaerales > UBA12454 > UBA12454. The sequence goes on along the minus strand of JBDKUM010000234.1, from coordinate 236 downwards.
GGAAAATGGCAATGGAAAGATGAAAAATCGCTATTAGTTCAATATAAAGATAAAAAGTTTAATTGGCCTCAATTTCTGGCCAGAAACACATTTTTTCATCAAGAAGAAGCAAAAAGGATCATCTCGGATAAAGAAAACGATAATAGCATTTCCTCAATATTTTTTCCTCAGCCTGCGTATAAAGACAAGCTTATTCATGAATTGGAAGGATTTCGAAGCAAGGTTGGCAGACTGAA
>JBDKUM010000233.1:0-3091 GCA_039679715.1 Phycisphaerales bacterium | reverse complement strand
CGATATTTGTAAATGACATCTTTATTGTTCGCCACATTCGATTTAACGCATCATTAAGTTCCTCAGCTGACGCTGCATCTTCACTCGATAAAACAAGACCAAGCTGTTTTGCTTCCTCCATCAATTCATCGAGCCCCGCTGCTCCTTTTTCAAGCATAGGTAGTAGAGATGTGCCGCTTTTGCCGAATACTTTCATTGCTATTGCAGCACGCTGGGATGGATCTTGAATCTGGCTTAGTCTATCTGCCAAAAGCCTGAACTGCTCTTCTGGCTTTAAACCTTTAAAGGAATTAGCACTAAGACCAAGCATTGCAAATATATCTGTTGTAGTTTTCAGACCCATATTTGCATCCCATGCGTGTCGAGCAATAACGCTCTAGGTTTCACGCTCTTTTAGCATTTTGTCGTAACTCATTTAACTACAATGAGCTACATTTCTCGACTAATTGCAAGTTGTTTCTAAGAAGCTTTGCATTTATTGCGTGGCATTGCGTACGATTGCGTGGGATTGCAACGTTTGCGTGTTGTAAACGCCGGAGCAAAAGTGCGGCACTTCTAATTATTTTCTGCGAAAATAGCCGGTTTTATCGCTGTGTTGGCGACAAAACAAGACTATTTTTGTGGAGGAAAGGAAGTGTATCGCAATATGGATCAGTGGATTGAAACCAGGCAGCGTGTCTTACGGCAAGGGGTTTCCAAACGTCAAATACTTCGTGAAACAGGTATTCATTGGAAAACCCTCGAAAAAATCTTAAAAAACCCATCGCCGCCGGGCTATCAAAGGGCCAAGCCAGCACGCAAAAGCAAAATAGGCCCTTATCTTGACCGTATCCAGGACATCCTCAAACAGGATAAAACATTGCCCAAAAAGCAGCGTCATACGGCCAAACGCATTATGGAACGTCTCAGATCAGAAGGTTTCAGCGGCGGTTATACCGCGGTAAAAGACGCGGTACGCCAGTTAATGCTGACAAGCCAGGAAGTATTTATGCCGCTTACTCATACACCCGGCGAAGCACAGGTTGATTTCGGTGCTGCGGTGGTGAAGATGGCAGGTGTATTACGCAAGTTCGTATTCTTTGTAATGGTCTTGCCGCACAGCGATGTGTTTTTTGTAAAGGCTTATGAGCGTGAATGCACCGAGACGTTCTGGGACGGCCATGTATCGGCATTCAAGTTTTTCGGCAGAGTTCCATCTCGTATCAGTTATGACAACAGCAAAGTAGCGATATCTAAAATCGCAGGTTCATCACGAAAGATTACCGATGGCTTCAAACAATTGGTAAGCCATTACCTGTTCAAATACCATTTTTGCAATGTCGCTCGTCCCAATGAAAAGGGTGTGGTCGAGGGCATCGTGAAATACTCACGTCTGAATTTTATGGTTCCGGTTCCACAGGTAAAAGATTTTGATGAATTAAATGCATATCTTCTGGAAGGATACCGTGACGATATGAACCGGCGGCTGCGGGGCAACACCCTGATGAAATGGGAAATACTGGAAGAAGATCGATGTGCGATGCAGCCGTTGCCGGCAAGTGCTTTTGAAGCTTGTCGAACTGTTAGTGCAGGAGTTAACTCGGAACTTTTAGTTCGCTTCGATCGTAACGATTATTCAGTTCCTCTGGAATACGCTTTCAGATATGTTATGATTAAAGGTTTTGTAGAGCGTGTTGAAATCTGTCTTTACAACATGATAATTGCGATACATCCTCGCTGCTGGGATAAAGAACAGCAAATTTTTGATCCTCTGCATTATCTTCCGTTACTGGAACGTAAGCCCGGATCATTGCCATATGCCAAGCCGCTGCAAAAGCTCAAGTTGCCTGAATGTTTTTCGCTTATTCAGCAGAGACTGGAGGCTGAACAAATTGATGGCAGGCGTCAATACATTCGTATTCTTCGATTACTGGAAAAATATACCATCAGTCAGCTTGCAGCTGCTATAGAAACTGCTCTTAGATTGCGTACTCATAGCAGTGATGCGGTTACACAATTATTACCTGATGCACTGCCGTGGCGGCAGCGAATGTTTGAACTGGCCGGCAGAGAGCACCTGCGGTATGTTCGCATATTGCCAAACAGCATTAAAGTATATGGGAATCTGCTGCTTAGAGGAGAAGTCATATGAAATCAACAGTCCTTCTCGACCACCATCTCAAGCAGTTAAAATTACCAACCATATTACGGGAATATGCATCAACAGCCAAAGTATGTTCGCAGGAGCAATCTGATTATCCAGACTATCTGCTTAAACTCGTTGAACGTGAACTAATCGAGCGTGAACAAAAGGCTGCCCAAAGACGGATTAAGGCCGCTCAATTCCCTGTGATAAAAACATTAGACAGTTTTGATTTTACCATGCAGCCGTCAATAAATGAACATCTTGTGCGGCAGTTAATGGTTGGTGAATATATTCAAAAACATGAGAATGTGCTTATTGTAGGCAACAGCGGCACAGGCAAGACACATCTGGCATCATCGCTGGGCTTTGCTGCTTGTATGCAGGGTTTAAATGTACGGTTCTTTAGTGTAAGTTCACTGGTAACACATCTCTCGGAGATGCGTGACGGTCATCAATTGGAACGGACATTCAAGCAGCTCGAACGGTTGGACTTATTTATCCTTGATGAGCTTGGGTATGTGCCGTTCTCAAAGACTGGTGCAGAGCTGCTGTTTGATGTAATCAGCCGTACATATGAACGCACCAGTGTTGTTATGACAACAAATCTGCCATTTGAGCAGTGGACGGAGGTTTGCGGTTCTGAGCGGCTTACAGGAGCGTTGCTGGACAGATTAACGCATCGTGTACATATTATTGAGGCCAATGGGCAGAGTTATCGTCTGCGACAATCCAAACACCGGCTGACGAATGAGAATAACGGTATGCCTATGCCGTCTGTCCAAGAATGATTTAATAAATATTTTAGTGTTTTAAGGCATAAAAATGGACTGGAATGCCCGGCTTGCTCTCTGGGTTATGAGATGTGAGCTAAAAAATGTTTGACTGGAGGTTTTGTAACGAGTAAGTATAACCACGGTGCCGCACAATTAAACCGCCATCCGCCGCACTTTTACTCCGGCGTTTACA
>JBDKUM010000232.1:0-12233 GCA_039679715.1 Phycisphaerales bacterium | reverse complement strand
TACCTGCCGGGTCAGGCTTGAGCTGAACTTTAACAGATATTTTAATCCATCCAATATAACAATACTATACTAATGTACTCTGGAAACCTCTCTCTTGATTTGGACCAGTTTTTGGGGGCAAGGTCATAGGTGTAAGTACAATACAAAAATGCTCGATGCTGTCTATTTGCCATTTATCAATTACAGGAAATGAAATAAATATATTTGTATCCGCCACCAGATACACCTTACCATCATTAGCCCCATAATATTCATTTAGAAGTTCATGTATGCCAAAAGTTTGTTTCTTAACATTTTCAACGGCAGATTGAATATTGGAAGCCCATGTACAATTATCTTGAGTAATATACCCTTTAAGACTCCCCAAGTATTCTTTTGATTTTCCAAGAGCATTTTCTGGTAATATCTTCAAAAGCACTGAAATAATCCCATGGAACTTCTGGTAAAGTTTTAACGTTTTTAATTGAAGTTGTTTTCCCTCGCCAGGAAGATCATCCCAGGAATAATTCCCATAAATGTTAATAAATACAACAGAACTATAAGGATCATTTACTGGTTTTACCCGTGAGTATCTGGTTAATAATTCAATGGTAGAAGTTTCAATTTCATTCAGCATTGACAAAATATTATCTTTAACTGTCTTTGGATTCACTTTTTTGCTCTTAATTTATCATATGTTTTTCTGTATTCTTCAATAGAATTATGTCCCGCAGGGATATGAACCCATCCTTTTTCTTCAGGTGTATATGCGAAATCATAATATTCTTCGTAATTCAATTTCTCTTTGCCAGTAATTTGTTAATCCCATAATTCACCTTAATATAATAAATACAAATTAACTCTGATTTTACTAAATAGCAACTTAATTCTACAAAATCAAAATCCATTTGATTGTTCTCGATCAAACCAGACCTCGAGTCCTATTCAGCTCTTTTTTCTTTAACTTCCCTGCACGTTGAATTTAGCACAAACTTGTGTAATGAGCTGTTAGCTTGCACCTACGATGTGATTCAAGATTGCAACTACGAAGACTTTGGAAAACAATACGCCTCGATAAAAAACCGCACACGTTGCCTTACGTTTCGACAAAAATTCCTCTTTTGATAGAGTATAAACTTGCTAAAAGAAATCAAACGTGCCGAGCGTCGGCCCTTTTGTGCCAACATACGATATACTCCCCAACCCGCGCTTGCAGTTGCGCTTGCAGTAAATGTGTACCGTTTGAGACTTTTGCTGTCATTTGCAGTCAATTTGAGGGAAATATACGACTTGAAAAATCCTGAAAAATTGCTCGTAAGTCTTTGATTTTGCCATACATAGGCACTTACTGTCCCCTCTTGTCACCTATAGACAAAAAGCGGGCGATGAGAATCGAACTCACATGGCTAGCTTGGAAGGCTAGCGCTTTACCACTAAGCTACGCCCGCAAAGCGATATTAAAAATCCAGAACTGCGACTTGAGATTCCTGATTTCGCTTGGCATTTTAGCCGATAAACCTTTGTTTTGTCAAACATAAACGTAGCTGGGATTGGACTTTTAGCTCCTTAGCTGTTAAATCATTGTTTATTTACAGTTATATTGTTAAAATGTATACTTTCTTTCGTATTTCGCGAATTTCGTATTTAGGAAATCTATGGATTTAAAAACACTTGCAATGTCCGCAAAAAAAACTTCCACCCGTTTGGCAGCGGTGGATTCAAAAAGGAAAAACAATGCGCTAAAAGCGATAGCAGCCGCGATGAAAAAACATACCGCGGATATCGTCGCTGCGAACAAAATCGATTTGGAAAAAGCATCTAAAGAAAATATCTCGCCTGCAGTGCTTAAAAGACTCAAATTTGACGAACACAAAATCGATGACGTTTGCAGCGGAATCAAAAATCTGATCGATCTCGATGACCCTACAAACAAAACTTTATATGCCATGCAAATGGACAAAGGGCTTGATTTATATAAGGTTAGCTGCCCTATTGGCGTAATAGGCGTAATTTTCGAATCAAGGCCTGACGCTCTGGTGCAGATTTCAACTCTATGCCTTAAAAGCGGTAACGCCGTAATTCTAAAAGGCGGAACCGAAGCTGCAAACACAAATCAGAAGCTCTACGAAATTATCAACAAAGCCAGTGTAAAAGCAGGCATACCTGAAAATTGGATTCAAATCCTGCAAACTCGTGAGGACGTCCAAAAGATTCTTTCACTTGATAAATACATCGATTTGCTCATTCCTCGCGGCTCAAATCAGTTTGTCAAATACATCATGGACAATACAAACATACCCGTTTTGGGCCATGCCGACGGCATTTGCCATATCTACGTTGACGAACAGGCCGACATCGAGATGGCCATAAACATCACCATAGATGCCAAAACCCAATATGCCGCCGTATGCAATTCTGTCGAAACACTTCTCGTTCACAAGAATATTGCGCTAAAATTCCTGCCTAGGATAAAAGATGCCCTCGAAGCAAAAGGCACAGAGTTGCGTGGCTGCGAAAAAACAACGAAAATCATCAATATCAAACAGGCCAATGAAAAAGACTGGCTCACCGAATATCTTGCGGATATTTTGTCAATCAGGATAGTCGATTCCATTGATGAAGCAATCGACCACATTAATACTTACGGCTCTCATCATACCGATGCGATTATCACGCAAAGCCGAACTCTCGCCGCCGAATTTATGCAGCTTGTGGATTCAGCAAACGTATTTCTAAACGCAAGCACACGCTTCAGCGATGGCTTCCGTTATGGCCTTGGCGCCGAAGTTGGAATCAGCACCAATAAAATACATGCTCGCGGTCCTGTCGGCCTCGAAGGGCTTGTAATATACAAATGGAAGCTCATCGGCAGTGGCCAAATCGTCGGCGATTACACCGGCACAGACGCTAAACCATTTACTCACAAAAAATTGAAGTCAGATTTTCATTTATAATGCGGAATTTCACTAAATCAAAATTAATAATCGTTAAAATCGGTACAAGCACGCTAAGCCAAAATGGCGGAGTTAACAGCGAATGCATACGCTCTGTCGCACAGCAAATTTCAGCTCTTGCGCATTTAGGCAAAGAAGTCGTTTTAATCACTTCCGGCGCTATCGGAATGGGTGCCGGCAAACTAAAAATTTCTCATGCTGTAACAGATATTGAGATGCGTCAGGCATGTGCAGCGGTCGGTCAGCCATTATTAATGACCGAATACAGAAAAGCTTTTGATAAATTTGATTTAACTTGCGCACAAGTGCTGCTCACCGCTGAAGTCTTAAATAATCGTAAAACTTACCTGCATTTAAAAAATTCGATTCAAACGCTTTTAAAACTTGGCGTCGTCCCGATTCTTAATGAAAATGACTGTGTCGCAACCGATGAAATCGGAACAGCTTTTGGCGACAACGATAAGTTAAGTGCGCTTGTCGCTAGCAAACTTGATGCTGATGTATTAATAATTCTTTCCGATATCGATGGCCTGTACGATAAGAACCCCAAAGAATTCTCAGATGCGAAACTCGTTAAAGTCGTTTATGAAATCACGCCAGAGATAATAAAAAGCGCAGGTTCAAAAGGCTCGGTTTTTGGAACTGGCGGTATGAAAACCAAAATCGATGCTGTTAAAATCGCCTCAAATGCGGGCTGCAGAATCGTTCTGGCAAATGGAAAATTGAAAAACGTCATCACACGGGTAATTGCCGGCGAAGATATTGGCACTGTTTTTTTGCCAAAGCGAAGGCTCAACAATCGAACCCGATGGATCATTAATAGTTCCGCGAAAGGAACGATTACATTGGATAACGGGGCTGTTGAAGCTATAAAAAATAAAAAATCGCTGCTGCCGAAAGGGATTAAAGCCATTGAAGGTAGTTTTGAGCCTGGCGATGTGGTTATGCTGAATTCAGATGCCAAGGCGGTTGTCAATTTTAATGATGAAGAATTGAAGAAAATTGCCGGCCTGCACAGCAGTGAAATCAAAAATGTGCTCGGTAAAGGCAAAAAAGATGTGGTCGCCACACCCGAAAATATTGTATTTTTAGATTACTAAGATTGACAAAAACGAAAATTTATTATAAAAGTAAAAGCCCTTTAATTGAAGATTGTCAGAATAAAGGTTGAAAATTACCGAAATTGCTTTAAGCAAGTCGTATAATATTCAATCTGAAATTTTCAATTTTAAATTAGTTATGCCGAAGTGGCGGAACTGGCAGACGCGCAGGATTCAAAATCCTGTCCGGTTCACCCCGGGTGTGGGTTCAATTCCCACCTTCGGCATTTTTTTAACAGAAAAAAACCATATCAATTCTTATATTTTACCCAAACCTTTAAATTCCAGATAATAAAGGCTCTTATGCAAGTTGTCTTAAATAAACAAATTGATTCTGATATCGAGTTTCATCGGGCAAGAGGGCTTAAGTTTCTCTGCATCGCATCGGCAGCCGTGGGATTTACTATTACTCTCCAAATTGCGCTTAATGCCAATTTCGTTGTGCAGGAAATGAATTTGAGCGGCTTTCAGCAGGGAATTTTGGAAATGTTCCGCGAAAGCTGCGGAATTTTTGCTTTGGGAATTCTGAGTTTGCTTGCCGGACTGGCCGAACCGCTGATTGGAACTTTTGTACTTCTTTTCTTCGCTGTTGGTCTTAGCAGTTACTATTTCGTACACAGCTATTTCTGGCTGATAATCGCAAGTCTCGTATGGAGTCAGGGTCTACACATCTGGATGCCGCTTCCAAATTCGATGGCCCTTGCCCTTGCCGAACCAGATCACCAGGGCCGCCGCATTGGTCAAATTCAGGCATCAGCCGCCGCCGGTTCAGGCCTTGGGCTAGTACTCGCGATTATCCTCAATTTTACAGGCATGCAAATCAGGCCGTTATTTATTGTAGCCGGTGCGGCCGCATTGATCGGAGCGGTAGCTTGTTTGTATATCCCCAGACAAATCCGAAGTGAAAAACCAAAACTGGTAATCAGACGCGAGTACCGCCTTTACTATTTTCTTAATTTTCTCGAAGGCTGGCGAAAACAGATTTCTTTGGCATTTGCTGGCTTTCTGCTGGTCAAAGTATATGGCACACCACTATCGACGATTCTAATACTATGGCTCATCGTTCAATCAATCGGATGGCGAAGTTCACGCGCTATTGGCAGACTAATTGACAGAATAGGTGAACGCAAACTCCTGATGTTTTATTACAGCTCTATGACAATTTTATTTTTAGGGTATGCATTTATACGCAGCAAGTATCTCTTATTTGGAATATTCCTTGTGGACAACGCGTTTTTTGTTTTCGCAATGGCTCTGACAACATACGTCGGCAGACTTGCCCCGCCAAACGAAAAAACTATGACTCTCAGTATGGGCGTTGCAATGAATCATGTCTCATCTGTCACAATGCCGCTTGTCGGTGGGATAGCATGGAAATATCTGGGCTATCAATGGACATTCCTCATTGGTTCAGCAGCAGCTGCTGCCAGTATTCTCGTTGTGATGCGTGTTCCAAATCATGTAACCCAGGCTGCCCAGTCGCCTGCACCTGTTATAGCTGCTCCGCTTGCCGGCGGCGAACCGGATTAGGCTTCCACTGATTTAGGTTTGATTACACCAAGCTCAACAAGCGCATTAAATGCCGCGGTTTGCTGTGATTCTTTTTTTGTTGTCCCCCAGGCGCTTGGATAACGTTTCTTATCGATAATAACTGCACTTTCGAAACATTTATTATGGTCGGGCCCTTTTTCGTCTAAAATCTCGTATGTTACTGTCGCATCCATTTTTTGTTGCGCATATTGTTGAAGAAGCGATTTAAAATTCTCCTGATGTTCAGCCGCATCAGCCTGTTCTATCAATGGCCCGAAAAGCCGCAAAATAAACTTTCGCGCCGCTTCGAATCCGCCATCGATATAAATTCCCGCTATTATCGATTCCAGCATAGCCGCCGAAATAGAACCCTTCAAAGCTGAGCTTTTTTGCATTCCCGGCCCAATTTTAAAATATTCCTCTATATTCAGTTCTGCCGCTATCATTGAACAGGTTTTACGAGAGACCAGCTTGCTTTTTATTTTTGTTAAATCACCCTCAAGATAATCAGGGAATTTTTCGAATAATGCCTGACAGATTACAAGCCCCAGAACCGAATCACCCAGAAATTCCAGCCGTTCATTGCTGTCCAGTTTTGTGATAGCGGCCGATGCATGGGTCAGAGATTTTTTTAAGAGTGCAACATCTGAAAAGTGGTACTGAAGTGCGCTTTCAACTCGCTCAACTGATTGATTATCCATATTTAATTCCGATACGCCTTAGCTTTATTAATAAGCGTAAATGTTAGCAATTCCTTTTTGCCTTGTCAATCGTTTAAGAAGCTAATTGAAGACCTGCCAAAGCAGTAAATTTATCTTCTACAAATTCGAAAACTTTATCGAGACCTGTAACTTCGAATATGCTTTTTGTACGTTTGCTCATTCCGCATACTATAAACTGTTGATCATTATCATCCAGCAGTTTTTGAACTCTTAATAACTGCGCTAGACTTGAAGATGTTACTATATCAACATCGGAGAAATCAATTACTACACTGCATTTCTTCCGCTGACGGATCATATCGGTTACCGTTTTCAATTCATCGCAAAGATCTGGTTCTGGTGCGAGCGTTACTAACATTACATTTTCTGACCAATCCTGGATACCCATCTTTTTACTCCTTAATCTGGGTTTAAATCATATCTAATTTATCGGCGTATCATAGGGTTGGATTAAGAAAAACCAGTATATTTCTTGCTATCCCTGTATTTAATTAAAATCCCGAATATTATCGGCCCTTAACCCTTCACAATTTGGCAAACTCGAATTACACTGTAATCTCAAAAGAGTTAAGATGAGACCGATGGAGTATCAAAATTTCTTTAACGATTTCAAAAATGCTGCGGTGATTGTCGCACACCCCGACGATGAAACACTTTGGTCAGGCGGCACAATTCTTTCTCATCCGCATATACAATGGACAATCATGTCATTATCCAGGAAATCAGACCCGGACAGAGCACCTAAATTCTCCAAAGCCGCTGAAATTTACCGTGCAAAAGGTTTAATTACAGATTTGGACGACGGCCCCGAGCAAAATCCTGTATCAATTTTTGAAATAGAAACTTTGATTTTGAATGAATTGCAGCAAAGACAATTCGATCTTGTCATTACTCATAACATCAGGGGCGAATACACGCGTCACCTGCGGCATGAAGAAGTTTCCCAGGCTGTTGCCCAACTTATTAAAAGCAGGAAAATTGTTTGTAAAAAATTCCTGAATTTCGCATACGAAGATGGTGGAAAAAAATATTTGCCAAAACCACAAGCAGATGCTGACTTGAAAATTACATTGCAGCCGGAAATCTGGGAAAAAAAGAAATTTATTATAAGCAATACTTACAGTTTTTCTCCCGATAGCTTTGAAGCAAAAGTCTGCTCTAATATTGAAGCATTTAGAATAATGTAAACTTTTGCCAAATGCTATGAACTGTCATTCCCGCGAAAGCGGGAATCCAGCGGAAATTGCTCCCGCCGAAGGCGGTTTCCTATTTTTTTTACATTGGCTAAAATAAAATTTATAAATTAATGGATATAAAAAAATGAAAGTGCTTGTTTTATACGATTATCCCCCTACTCCGGCGGGCCTTGCAACCCAAGGCGATTTATTATACAAAGGCTTGTTGGAGATGGGTATTGAAACGCACGCAGCCCATTTTGAATGTTCGCAGGAAAAAGAATGGTATTACCATTGGTTTCAGCCTGACATTGTGGTTGGTATTGGCTATTGGGGATACACGCCGCAAATAATCATTCATCCACAAAAACATGGCCTTACACCCGTTCCATGGCTTGTTGCCGATGGTTATATCGCCAAATACAAAGACGTGCTCGAATCTTTGCCTTTGATTCTTGTAACATCCCAATGGGTAAAAAAAGTTTATATTCGCGATGGATTGAGCGGCAAAAATATAGAAGTTTTGCCTGTCGGCTGTGATACTGATTCGTTTTGTCCGCGAGATAAAAACGATCACAAAGTTAAATCAATTCGTAAATCGCTTGGCATCGCCGAAGACGAACTTATGATCCTTACCATAGGCGGAGATGGTGCGTCTAAAGGAGCGCAGGAAGTTATGCAGGCTCTTTCTACTATTAACGGCAACGCGCCGAGTTGGAAATATATCTGCAAAGTCTGGCCCCAGCAGCGAACTGAAAACCAGAACAAACTGGATTTACAGCTTGCGGAAAATCTCGGAATTAAAAATCGCGTTAACTACGCCACAAACAAAATCTCGCGCAACTTCATGCCCTATTTGATTTCAGCTTGCGATATTTACGCTGCCCCTTCAAGACTCGAAGGTTTCGGTATGATTCAGGTAGAAGCAAACGCCTGCGCCAAACCCGTCCTTGGCATCAATGCGATGGGATTATTGGACACAATGATTCACGGCCAAACAGCATATCTGGCAAATGTCGCGCAGGAAATTACCGTATGCGAAACAATAATCGGCCCCGAAGCTGGTTCCGCTATGCCCACAAAAATAATTTTCAATGAACCACGAACAGTTGACTACCGTGCAAGTGTTAATGATATTTCAAAATACTTGCTCGAACTTATGAATAATCCGCAACTGCGAACAAAAATGGGAGAAAATGGCAGAAAACGTGCCGTTGAAAATTTTGATTATCGTATTGTCGCGAAAAAATTTGTAAAGATTGTTTCTGATAAACTCAACATTCACTGATGAACAAACAAGACAGAAAATTAATAGCCCAGGCCAAACAAGCAGCTTTGAAAATCCTGCTGCATAATAACAGCGGTAATTTCGAAAACCTGCCGCGCGTTGCCGGCTGGGGCTATCCGGAGCCTTATACGCGAGATTTAATGATTTGCTCATTGGGTTTTTTTGTCTCTAAAAATAAAATCCTGTTGAATACTTTTACTCGTGTTCTGGAAACTCTTGCCAAAAATCAAAGTCTTCACGGCTCTATTCCATCACTTGTCCACAATCCAAATGACCGCGGCGCAAGCGATACTACTCCGCTCTTTTTGATGGCCGTCGCAATGTATCGTAAATATATTCACAAAAACAAATTTCTTGAAAAAGCGGTAAAAAAATCGCTCAAGTGGATGGAATATCAAAGTCCCTGCGATTGCGTCAGCGTCACACAACTGCCTACTAGCGATTGGCGCGACGAACAATGGGTATTAGGTTACGGCCTTTATGTCAATTCAATTACCTATGCTTATCTTCGTCTGTTGGGTTTAAATTCTCGCGCCGATTGGCTCCACTATGATTTAACAAAAATTGGCCGCGAAGGTCTTGTAATTAAAAGTAAACCTTATTTCGCACTGTGGTCATATAAAGTTTACATGAGCAAACGATTCGACCTGCTCGGAAACAGTCTTGCGATTTTAACTGGTTTGGCATCAATGGCCAGAGCAGAAAAAATTATTGATTGGGCCGAGAATCAATGCCAGAAATTAAAAGCAGATCGCCAGCTTGCTGTAGATTTACCGCCTTGTTTATTTCCGTATATTCAGCCCCAGGATTCAGATTGGATGCGCAGATACAGAAAATTCAATCCGCCCGGAAATTATCATAATGGCGGTATATGGCCCTTCACATGCGGTTTTTATATCGCAGCCCTGGTTGCCGCCGGTCGCCATCACCTTGCTCACGATAAACTAATTTCTCTTACAAATTTAATCTACCTTTCAAAGAGGGGAAGAATCAGTTATGGCTTTAATGAATGGTACAAAGCACAAACGGGAAAACCCAGCGGCCAGGATTGGCAAAGCTGGTCTGCCGCGATGTACCTTTACGCCGCACATTGCGTAGAACATAATGAAACGCCTTTTTTCGATGAAATAAGAAAAAGACCTCCTCCGAATCGAACGAAAACAGAAAAAGCTTAAGAGCAGATTGTATGCAATATAATATCAGAATAATTAGTACATATCCGCCGCGACGATGCGGTATCGGAACCTTCAGCCGAGACCTCGCAAATGCGCTTGAACATTTCACAGGCGAAGTCGGAAATATCCGAATCGCAGCGATTGATAAAGATAATCTGCCCTACCACATTCCCGTCGATTTAATTATCGATCAAAATAATCCGTCTTCGTGGCGCAACATTACAGAAGATATCATAGTTCGCTCAGCAGAATCAAAAAACCAGACCATCGTTCTTCTTCAGCATGAGTATGGGTTGGACCCTGACGGAAAAGGAATCATCGGAAAAGGAACAAATTACGTCCGAATGGCAAAATCATTTATGGAAAAAGGTATAATTACTCTCATCTATCTGCATACAGTTCTTAAAGATCCCAACGAACATCAACGTCAGGTTATCATCGATCTCGCCGGTAACAGCAGCGGCCTTATTGTTACCACAGAAAGCGCAATCAAAATACTCGAATCGCCTGTTTATGGAATTGAACGTGATAAAATAAAACACATTGACCACGGCATACGCATGGAACATCCTTCGCAATTCGACCGCCTTGCTATAAAAGAAAAGTACGGTCTTGTTGACCATTTCCTTGTTACCACCGTAGGGTTGCTCTCCCCCGGCAAAGGTATTGAATATGGAATAAAAGGATTTGGAAAATTCATAAATGAAGCACTGACCGCAAAACAACGGAATTCTATTGTCTACCTCATCGCAGGCCAATGCCATCCTGATTTCGTAAAATACTCCAACAAAGATGAATTTCAGGAATTTCAGCAGGGTCTCGATAATGCTCTAAAAGAAGCAAACGTCCGATGGTGCAGAATAAATTCTCTTTCAAATGTCGAGTTTGATAAGTATGATGTTGTTTTCCTCGATACGTATCTGGAAGAGAAATTTCTTCTGGAACTATATGGGGCTACTAACGTTATGCTTTTACCATATTTGAATATGCAGCAGATTTCCAGCGGCATTTTAGCAGACACACTCGGCAGTGGTCGCATCGCGATAGCGACCAAGTTTCGCTACGCGCTTGAGCTGATAAACTCGAATGAGAAATATCCGCCCGGAGTAATCATCGCTCGCCACGCTCGCGGAATACTCGTTGACCCAGGCGAGGATAGCGTCGAACAAATCGCGCATGCGCTTGATTATCTTGTTTTCAATCCATCGAAAAGACAGAGAATGGAAAAGCAATCCCATCAGCGGGGTTATCAAATGAGCTGGCATAATACCGCATGGGCTCTTTTGCAGCATATAGATTTTATCTCCGAAGAAAATCAGATTCAAACCGGAAGAGGACCTGTTTTCGACAGAGATACACGTTCGCCATGGCAAAAAATTAAAATTAGTACTAACAGTGATGAGGTAAAGTAAATGAGAAATTTCTTGCTGGCTTTCATTCCATTATTTGTTGCTGTCGACTCATTAGGCCTTATGCCTGTATTCTTCGGCCTAACCGAAGGCATGGACAGAAAAGAAAAAAATAAAATTATAATGCAATCTGCTGTTACTGCTTCAATCGTAGCAGTTATTTTTATACTTATCGGCAGAATGATTTTCAAATTCCTCGGCATTACTATTGAGGATTTTATGATTGCCGGAGGCGTAATTCTGTTTTGTATTTCCATCACAGATATGATCAGCACTGAAAAGGTCAGAAAGCTCTCCGCTGAAAGTCTTGGTTCGGTTCCATTAGGCATTCCGCTGATGGTAGGCCCGGCCGTTTTAACAACTTGTTTGATTCTCGTTCCTCAATTTGGAATGAAAATGACCATACTTTGCATTCTCCTCAATATTCTAATTGCCGCCCTGGTTTTGCAGCAATCACACCACCTTATAAAAATTCTCGGCGTCACAGGCTCCAAAGCTTTTTCAAAAGTCATGAGTCTGCTTCTTGCTTCAATCGGTATAATGCTCATTCGTAAAGGAATCGAAGCATTCATAAAGTAAAAAATTTCCATGCATGGAGTAATTAATGAAAACAATCGTTCTTTTAACAATTTCAAATATTTTTATGACTTTCGCCTGGTACGGCCATTTAAAATTTAAAAACAAACCGCTTGCTATCGTAATAATCGTAAGCTGGCTCATTGCGCTTCTTGAATATTGTTTTCAGGTCCCCGCCAACAGGATCGGCAGCTATGTTTTTTCTGCCGCGCAATTAAAAACCATACAGGAAGTAATTACCCTTGTGGTTTTTTCAGTTTTTTCTATTTTGTATCTGCGAGAGCCGTTCAAATGGAATTACCTCGCAGGCTTTGCGCTGATTGTT
>JBDKUM010000231.1:0-19059 GCA_039679715.1 Phycisphaerales bacterium | reverse complement strand
ATTTAAAATTTAAATTTAATGGAATAACTATTTTTTACGGAGGCCTATGATGGCAATGACACGGGATGAAATTTTTAAAGAAGTACAGGGAGTACTGGTTGACGCTCTTGGAGTAGATGAAGAAGAAGTAACGCCGCAAGCAACGTTAATGGGCGATCTTGGCGCAGAGAGCATCGACTTTTTGGATATAGTCTTCCGTATGGAAAAAGCTTTCAATCTGAAAATACCGCGTGAAGAGCTTTTCCCTGCTGAAAATATCATTACCAACAAAGAGTTCGTAAATAACGGCAAACTCACTCACCAGGGTATCGAAGAATTGCGCAAACGTATGCCAAATACCGATTTCACCGCATTTGTGGACGATCCATCAATCAGCAAAATCGGCGATCTGTTCACGGTTGATGTATTGGTGAATTTCGTAGAAAGCAAACTAAAATAGACACCGATTAACACGGTCTTTTTTAGACACGGATTAACACGGATTAACACGGTAGGTAAAAAAATTGCGTTGGATATGGATTGACAAATTTATCGAGTTTAACAGCGGAAAAAACGCTGTAGCTATAAAAAATGTAACCATGGCGGAAGAACATCTGCATGATAATTTTCCGGGTTTTCCAATCATGCCGGAGTGCCTGATGATCGAATCAATGGCGCAGACGGCTGGAATTCTTGTCGGGCAGGCAAGAAATTTCAAGGAAAAGGTAATCCTGGCGAAAATCAACAAGGCGGTGTTCTTCAATTATGTCCGGCCTGGCGAGACAATCAAAATCCACGCAGAAATATCATCTATCGCGCCGGAGGCGGCATCGACTACAGGTAAAATCACATGCGGAGATGAAACTGTCGCCGAAATAGATTTGATGTTCAGCCATATAGACCAGAATCTTGCGGGCAAACAATTCCCGGAAGAAAATTTTGTGTTCACGGATTTGTTCGCGGTGGTTTTACGGGCATCGGGCATCGAAGCACCGGCATGGGGAGCGGCGAAATGACGGTTTGCATCACAGGATTAGGAGCAATTACTCCGCTAGGATTAAGTTATAAGGATTTGTGGTCTGGCATTTGCAGCGGCAAAAGCGGAATATCCAGAATCGCAACATTCGACCCTTCCAGCTTTAAATGCCAAATCGCAGGCCAGGTGCCGGCGTTCAGCATTCGAGACTATGTGCCTAAGTCGATTCGCAAAACAACCAAGCTGATGTCACGCGATATTGAAATCGCAATTGTCGCAGCAAATGAAGCTTTCAAAGATGCGGGCATTTCCACAAAAGCATTCGATGAGCAGAATATTACAATTAATCCGAAACGAAGCGCGATAATCTTTGGCGCTAATTCGATAAGCTGCGATCTTCTTGAAATCGCACCATCAATCGCCAAAGGCGTTGTCGACGGCAAATTCGATATACGAAAATGGGGAACAGACAGTATCGAGACTGTAACCCCCCTATGGCTTTTGAAATATCTGCCCAACATGCTGGCATGTCATATCGGAATCATTCACGATTTGCAGGGACCTAGCAATACTATTACCTGCGCAGAGAGCGCGGGACTTTTAGCTATCGGCGAAGCATACCAGATAATTTTGCGGGGCGATGCGGAACTGGCGCTTGCAGGCGGAGGCGAATCGAAAGTTAATCCAATCGTACACATGCGGCAATCGCTGCTCAAACGCGCGAATGACGATTCAAACGACAAACCCGAAGAAGCATGCAGGCCTTTCGATGAAAACGCAAATGGATGTATTTTCGGCGAAGCGGCGGCGTGCGTTGTTATGGAAGATGAGCAAAGAGCTAAAGGCCGGGGCGCAAAAGTTTACGCGACCGTTGCCGGGTTTGGCCAAAGCTGTAGTCTGAATACAAATTACCAGGCTCTCGAAGCGGACGGAAAAGCTGTTCGTTATGCAATCGAATCGGCACTGGAAAACGCGAAAATCAAACCTGAAGAGATTGATTTAATTGTTCCACATGGAACGGCTGTTGTCAGCGATGATATAGCGGAAGCTGCAGGAATTCGAGCCGCGCTTGGCAATGCGGGCCAGACGATATCTGTGCTGCCGACAAAGAGCATGGTAAGCAATACAGGTGCAGGAGCTGGGGCGATCGATGTCGTAACGGCGTGCTGCTGCATGAACGAAGGTTTGATACCGGCGGCGAAAAACTGCACGGCTGTAAATAAAAATTGCAAATTGAACATCGTCAAAGAACCTATTAAGAAGAAAATTAATTACGCTCTTTGCACCACTTATACTTATGGCGGGCAGACGGCGGCACTGATATTGAAGAATGAAAATATTTAAAGATTGAGATTGCTTCGTCGTCCCTAAAAAGGGACTTCTCGCAATGACATTATGAATGAGAATATGAAACAACGTGTTGTGATTACTGGAATGGGAATTATTTGTCCGCTGGGGCATAGTATAGCCGAGATGTGGGATGGAATTCTCAACGGCAAAAGCGGAATGGCAGAGACTACCATCTTCGACGCATCGACATATCCGACAAAATTCTGCTCTGAAGTTAAAAACTACCAGCTTTCAAAATACACTAAGAATCCCGATGTGCACAATCATGGCAACAGGCACAGTCAATTTGCGATTGGCGCTGTTAACCAGGCATGTACGCAGGCGAAAATACAATTCGATACTGAAAATCCAACTGACGGCATCGATCGCAGAAGAATGGGAATCTATCTCGGCGCAGGCGAAGGGCCGGTGGATAGCGATATATTCTTCAATTCAATCGTTCAGGGCTGGGACGGCAATGGAACAATAGACTGGCAGAAATGGCATGCTTATTCGCAAAGCAAGATGCAGGCGAAAGCAGAACTTGAACAGGAACCGAATATGCCTGCTGCGCATGTAGCGGTTTTCACAGGCGCTCGAGGGCCGGTGCGGAGCTGTTTGACGGCTTGTGCCGCAAGTACGCAGGCGGTCGGCGAAGCACTTCGGATTTTACAGCTTGGCCAGGCCGATGTCATGATCGCAGGCGGTGCACATTCGATGATTCACCCGCTGGGCATTATGGGATTCAACAGACTTACCGCCCTTTCAACCAGAAACGACAGCCCCACTACCGCATCGAGACCATTTACCGAAAGCAGAGATGGCTTTGTCATCGGTGAAGGCGCTGCGATTGTGATTCTTGAAACGCTGGAATCGGCAAAGAAACGCGGCGTTCAAATCCTCGCTGAAGTTATCGGCTACGGCAGCAGCAGCGATGCTTTTCGCGTAACAGATATGCACGAAGATGCTCGCGGAGCGGTCGCGGCAATCGAAGCGGCATTGAAAGACGCGAATCTTACAAACAAAGACATCGATTACGTCAGTACGCATGGAACCAGCACTAGCGAAAATGATTCCATCGAGACCAAGGCGATAAAAACGGTATTCAAGGAAGAAGCTAAAAATACACCTGTAAGCAGTATCAAGAGCATGATGGGACATTTGATTGGCGCAGCCGGAGCCGCTGAACTGATAAGCTGTGTGCTGGCAATTCGTGATGGAATTTTGCCGCCGACAGCAAATTATAACGACCCAGACCCGCAGCTCGATCTTGATTATGTACCGAATAAACCCAGGAAAGCCGATATAAAGATAGCTATGAAAGAATCTTTTGGCTTTGGCGGACAGAATAATGTTGTTATAATAAAACGATATGAACCTGGAACCACGAATTAACACGAATAAACACTAAATATAAGGATTTTTATGATAGACATAAAATTAATACGTGAAAATCCAGAGCCGTATAAAACCGCATGCAAAGCAAAAAATTTCTATGTCGATATCGACAGGCTGCTGCAGCTCGATAACGAACTTCGCAAGGCAAAGACACGCCTTCAGGAAATAACGACAGAAAAAAATACTGTTGGAAAATCCATAGCTAAACTTTCAGGCGATGAAAAGCAAAAATTGCTCAACAGCCTGGCAAACTATAAACATGAAGAGGCAGCTCTTAACGATCAGATAAAAAAAATTGAGCCTGAATACAATGAATTAATGCTTCAGGTACCGCAGCCTGCGGACGATGATGTTCCGTTTGGCAAGGATGACACGGAGAATGTCGAAATAGCGAAATGGGGCGAAATTCGGCAATTTGATTTTGAACCGAAAGACCATATCCAGCTTGGTATGGCTCTTGATATTATCGATGTTGAGCGTGCTGTTCGGCTTGCGGGTACGAGAAATTATTTTCTCAAAGGCGCAGGCGCGATGCTGCATTGGGCGATTCTAAGGTTCAGTATCGATTTCATGGTAAACAAAGGTTATGTGCCCTTTTCAGTTCCAATGCTGATGAAAAACGAAGCTATGGCCGGAACAGGCTATTATCCCGGCTCCGAAGAACAGACATACAGAATGGAACGAGATGAACTGAATCTCGCGGGAACGGCTGAAGTGCCATTAACGGCATATTATATGGGTGAAATTCTCGCGCAAGAAAAATTGCCGCAGAAATTCGTAGGCTTGAGCACATGTTACCGCAGAGAAGCCGGCGCAGCAGGCAAAGATACTTATGGCCTATATCGCATTCACCAGTTCGATAAGGTTGAACAGGTCGTAATCTGTCGGGCAGATGCCGCAGAGAGCACGAAATATCATGAGGAAATTCGCAGCAACTCCGAAGGCGTTATGCAGGCGATGGGAATCCCATACCGCGTAGTAAAAGTTTGCACGGGCGACCTCGGCAGAGGACAGGCGAAAAAATATGACATCGAAGCGTGGATGCCGTCGAGAAAAAGCTATGGCGAAACGCACAGCGCAAGCAAATTTTTCGATTTCCAGGCAAGAAGACTCAATCTCCGCTACAAAGATAATGAAACCAAGAAAAATTTATTCTGCCATACGCTGAATAATACTGTTATTGCTTCGCCGAGAGTTTTGATTCCTGTTCTTGAACTCAATCAGAACAAAGATGGTTCGGTTACTATTCCGCCGGTATTGAGACCATATATGGGCGGCATGGAACGAATCGCAAAATAAAATTTAAAACTCAAAAATTAAAAATCAAAATTGCGGAATCCCTCTGCGAGGGATGCTTTTTTCATGGATGAGATTAAAGAGAAAATTGAGGAGTTTAAAAAGTCTCTTGAATTTCAATCGCCATTAAAAGAAATCATCTTCACATGCCCCGCTGTTTTGCCCGCGATAGGTTTTATATGCGGCCTTATTATTCAATTCTATTGCAATCCGCACGTAATTTTATGGGCACCAATATTACTAATTTGTATAATTTTGTATGTTGTACCTTCCTGCCAACGGCGACTAAACATCTTTCTCGTATTTTCTTGTTTCCTATGTTTAGGTGCGATAAGGCTGATTAATTTCAATATGCCACCAATCAATGATATCCGGGTGATTGCGAAAGATTGCCCGACTTTCGCGCATATAAAAGCCCAAATAATATCTAAGCCAATAATCGTAGAAAACAACGATTGGCATTTCGCAAAATTTTTCCCTTCATCCACCTACACCACTTTTCTTGCGAATGTGCTGGAGATAAAAACTGAAAAGGGATGGGTAAAAACGCGAGGTAAGATAAAAATTTATATCAATGAAGCGGTTAATAGTTTTATTGAAGGTGATAAATTTCAAACCTTTTGCAGTATGGACAAATTTTCAGAGCCCGGCAATCCCGGTCAATTCAATTTCCGCCGATATATGCAGATGAACGGCGTTTATCTTTGCGCATCAGTTAAAAGCAGCAATGCGATTGTGAGATATGAAAAACAAACGATTAAAACAGGAGTCGGGCTTAAAGCAAAAATAAATTCTATAGCAGTAAGCTGGCTTAGAGAAAATCCTGAAGATGAAAATTCAAGACTAATCGAGGCACTGGTACTGGGGAGCAGATCGAAGATTGACCGCAAATTGTATAATGATTTCATAAAGACGGGACTTGTACATCTGGTTTGTCTTTCGGGTTTGAATGTGGGAGTTTTCGCGGGAGCGGCATGGTGGCTGTCAAAAAAAGCAGGATTGCTGCATACCGGCAGATCAATAATATGTTTGATAGCGACGATAATTTTTATGCTTGCGGTGCCCAGTCAATCGCCGATTCTGCGGGCTGGGATTATGTTCCTGATTTTTTGCACAGCCAAGATGATAAATCAGATGTCTCATGGACTAAACAGTCTTGCGATTTCTGCGATTGTGCTTTTATTAATAAAGCCAATGGATATTTTAACGCCAAGCTTTCAACTATCATTTATGGCGGTTGCGGGTCTGCTGCTGTTTTATGAGCAGATTCGCAAACTCTATAGATCACTTGAAGTTTTTCCTGGAGTTAAATGGCTGTTTACACCTCTTACACTGGGAATAGCGGCATGGATTGGAATCGCGCCTATTATCGCGTATCATTTTTACCAGGTTCAATTGCTGTCCCCTATTTTGACTGTGCCCGCATCTTTACCCGCTGCTATGCTGATTATTGTGGGAACATTTAAAATTGCAGTTAATCCTCTGCTGCCGAGTTTGGGAATAATCGCAGGCTGGATACTTGAATTTTCAGCAATCGTTCTTTCGCAGATGGTAACGATTTTCGCAAAAATTCCATTTTCAAACATCATCATCGGCAGGGTTTCACTTTACGTAATTATTGTTCTATATGCTCTAATTTTTGCCTGGAGATTTTTACCATTTAAAAATATTCGATACCGGCAATATTTTTATCCATCAATTATGGTTTGTGTATTTATACCTGTAGTTCTTTTTAATAAAATTGAAAAAACGGGAAACCTGCAAATGGCTGTGCTTTCAGTCGGGCACGGGCAATGCTGCCTGCTTACAGCCGGCAGCGGCAAGACTTTTATTATCGATTCAGGTTCGATTTCAAAAGGAGATATCGGCCAGAGAATTGTAAATCCATATCTTGATTACAGCGCAATAACAAAAATAGATTCAATGTTTATAAGCCATGATGATATCGATCATTTTAATGGTTTGCCGGAAATTTCCGCCGCTCACGAGATTGCGAATATATTTACAACAAGGCAACTGATCGCAAGCAGTTCAAGCACGGCAATGGAATTGAAAAAGCTTTATGATTTGAAACCTGCGCCCGAAAAAATCACGCGCGAAAATTTTATTATAGAAAAACTCTGGCCGATAGACCCAAATCAGGAAATTTCAGACAACGAATCATCGCTCGTGCTTTTGGCGGAGTTTCGCGGAAGAAAAATTTTGTTCTGCTCGGATATCACAGGGCCTGCTCAACAAGCTTTAATGAATTTATATCCGCAAATGGATATAGATATATTAATCACGCCTCATCATGGTTCACAAAGAACTACCGACAAAAATTTTATTATGTTTTTCAAACCTGAATACATAATTACAAGCTGCGACGAGACCCAATACGGCAGAATAAAATCGGAAATGGAAAAATTTGAAAAAAGTTATTTTACCAGCCGGGATGGTGCTTTAAACGTCAATATAGATTTTAACGGTCAAATTAAAATTACTTCTCAGAAAACACAAGGATTGGATAAAAAATAAAAGGCAGAAGCCAAAGCCCTATGCCAAAGAATATTCCCCTGTTATGAGTTTCGGCAACGCCAAGCGAAGCATAGAGCATAAAAGCCAGATATACAAAAGGCATTCCGGAAAGAACGCATGCAACAATAGCCCATAAACCGGATTTGGCTCCAACTTCAGCAAGTGTCCACTCATGATAAACCGGAATTATCGCTGCCCAGGGCGATTCATCCGCACGATAAAAGACGATAGCTTTCGAAAGGCGTGTAATCGCAAAAAGAACAAGCATAATAACCAGCATTCTTTTCAGGAACCGCATCAAAACAAATTTAAATGTATCTGTAAGCAATTCACTAACTTGAGCACATTCATTGCCTTCAAATTGAATTAAATCATTTTCAGTATATAAATCCAAACCAAGCAATTCATAACTTTCCGCTTGCTGCCGAAAAACCATAACAAGCTGTGCGGATTCATTCTGCGTATCATAAATAAACATATACGCGTTGCCTTCGGGCAGCTGGGCAGAATGCGACATGTTGAGCGTATAATTGGCGTTCCAACTGCTTTTGAAGGATGCCAGCAAATTTTTGGTGATGTTCGGGTCGCGAGTCTGGAGTTCCTGCGTAAGGATTGGTTTAATTTCATTAATGTCACCCGTGTTCATTTTTTCAATGAAACTTCTTGAGAATATTTGGGCGTTATCTATTTGCTCACGCGAGGCGGGCAATTTCTTTTCAACCGTACCCAATTTGGAATTTAAAAATATACCAAATACAACAATCAATATTGTAATGCCGATAAGCGCTCCAATTGGAAAACTCGCCGGTTTAACAACTATAGATTTCCTCGGCATCATCCTGTCCGAAAAATCAGGTGCCTGTTGTTCTGCGTTTGCAGCAGGCATCTGCGGCTGAAGTTCGGGCGGAAGCTCTACTTTTTTTGCGGTTTTTTCCATATCCGCAAGCCCGCTGACATCATCAAAAGATTGCTGAATTTGAGCTGGAATTTTAACAGTTTGAGGCAGCGGCTGTTGAGGCGAGGAATTTGGAAAAGCGGGAACATCGAGAGGAGTCTTGCAAAGCGGGCATTTAACCTTTTTGCCGGCATATTGCGGCGGGACTGAAATTTTTTTATTGCAGAGGGCACAATAAGCTTTAATCGCATTTGACGCGGGTACAGCGATTTTTTGCGTTGATACGGTTACAGCCTGGCCGCATTTAGGGCAGCGAACGTTTTTCCCCGCGTATTTATCATCTACCGCTTTCCTGAATCCGCAAGAACATTCAAATTTTACCATGTTGTGCTCCCACTGAATATGGGAGATATTATAGCGGATAATAGGAAAAAGGGAAAGAAAAAGAAAAATCTAACGAATTGCCATACTTGAGCTGAAAATTTATTTACGGCACGAGGAAAACGTCTTTATCGCAAGATGGAGTTTCTGTACCCTGATATGTATCACGTCCTTGAACGGTGAAGATGTCGTCATTACCATTGATTATTCGCTCTGATGTAAATTTAACCGCGCCATCGCTGAACATAACGCTTTGGCCCCTGCCGCGATGACTGCTGCTGCTGGCCTTGAGTAATTTTTCATTCAGCTTGACAGGTTCAAATTCCGCTCGCGATACATCCTTCGGCAATTTCACGCATGATTCGAAAATCGGATTAACATCAGACATCAGAGGAGTCGGAGAAGACAGCAGAATTGCTTTATTGGTATCGCAAATTAATTTGAAACTGTAAGTGATGTAGCGTCTGTCGGGGAAATCATGCATTGTCTGAATCTGCTGGGCATCGAGAGCGGGCAAAGTTCTGCTCATTTTATTGCCCGGACAAATAAATGATTTGGACGAGACATAATTTCGTTTCACGAGCAGCCAGACATGTCTGGTATTTGATTGGTTCTGGGGCTGTGTGGAACCTACCTTCCACCATGGGTTTCCAGCTTTTGTCTTAACGGCAGGCAAAAGTCCTTGATTTTCGCCGGCATATTGAGCAATGCCCTGCGATACTTTATTGAGATTAGCCTGACATGCTGTCTGCCATGCCTGTGCCCGCATTTGCCTTGTTACAGGAACAAAAAGCCCTGAAACAACAAGGATTGCCGCCGCAACAGAAACAGCTTCGGAAAAACTCCGCCAAAAAGACGGACGTTTCGTAACAATTTTTTCACTTTCAACCGCAAGCAGATGGTCTAGTTTAATTGAGCTTACATTTTTGATAGGATTGTGCGAATAAAGTTTTTCGAGTGTTAGTTCTACAAGCGAATCCGGACAGGAATGCTGCTGATGATCGAGATGTTCAAGTGCGGAAAGAGAATGGCTTAGCTTATCGAAAAATTCGCGCGCACCTGTATGATTCAGCAAAAGATGCTTCGCTGTTTCCGATTCTTCACGGCCGGCACATTCAAAATAAAAATCAAGAAGTATGTCCTGTTGCTCTTTACTAAGTGTTTTCATTTTTACAAGTTCTCATCCCCAGTGGAGGATTTCCATTTTTTAGTAAAATATACGATAGCAGTATGTAATCGGCTTTTAACCGTACCTATTGGTATACTCAAGATGTCCGCCATTTGTTTGTAAGAAAATTGTTCAAAATAGGCTAAAATCAAAATTTCTCGCAAATTTTCAGGCATTTCAGATATAATTTTCCTTACTTTTTCTGCCCTTTCAGTTTTTTCAGCTTCTTCGTAAGGCGTTACTTCATAAGATGTTAACGAATTTACAACATCATTAATACTTAAATCAGCCGAATCGCTCATGGTACCTATAGATACGGTTTCATGGCGCTGCTGTTTCCTCAATGCATCACGTGCTTTGTTTGCAGCGATTGTGAAAAGCCAGGGCCGCAGAGGTTTTCCGCTTTCAAAAGTGCCCCTGCTGCGATAAAGCTGCAAGAAAGTTTCCTGGAATGTTTCTTCAACAAGCTGCTGCTGATTCAAAAATCTTCGCAAAAAAGCATAGAGCGGGTCTTTGTATAGCTGTACCAACTGCTGGAAAGCTTCCTTATCGCCCTTGACATATCGGCGGAGCAATTCCTGCTCGTCAATTTTGTTATTAACCTTATGTTCCGTTTCTTTTGTCATTGAAGATAATTATAGTGCCAAATTGCCAAAAGTAAAAGGCAAAAAAGAAGTTAGCCAATAGGAAAAACCTTGAATTTATTTTTAGCCCCAGGTTTATTCAACAGGTTCATGGTGAGCGTTATAGCTGCTTCGCGTAAATGGTGAAGACATTACCCATTGAAAGCCAAGCTGTTTTGCGTATTGTGCCCAATATTCAAATTTGTCAGGATGGATGTATTCGACAACATCAAGCGAAGTTTTCGAAGGCTTTAAATATTGCCCGATTGCAAGGCGATCGCAGCTTACGGCTCGCAAATCTTTTAGCACCTGCTGAATTTCCTCATCTTTTTCGCCAAGCCCAAGCATTATTGATGATTTTGTCGGGCAGTTGGGCCATTTATTTTTTGCTTTTTGCAAAAGCATTAAAGAATCCTGATAATCGGCACCGCTTCGCGCGATTGAATAAAGCCTTGGCACAGTTTCCAGATTATGACCAAAAACAAAAGGCAATGCCTCTGCAAGTATATCAAGAGCTTTATCCTGGCAACGTTTGAAATCTGGAACGAGAAGTTCAAATCGCACCTGACTATTCATATCGCCAACTGCTTTTATAACATCCCTGAATTGCTCCGCTCCGCCATCGGGCAAATCGTCGCGCGTTACACTGGTTATAACGAGATATTTAATTTTCAATTCTTTGGCAAGTTGAGCGACTCTTTGCGGCTCGGTTTTATCAGGCGGTAATGGCCTGCCTTTTGCGACCGAGCAGAACTTGCAGTTTCGCGTGCAGGTATTGCCAAGGATTAGAACCGTTGCCGTGCCATGCGACCAGCATTGCCCCTGATTCGGGCAGTTCGCGTTTGTGCAGATTGTCTCTATGCCAAGCTGCTTGATTGTTGAGCTTGTATTAGTAAAATTTCCGCCCGCAGGCAAAGGTCTTTTGAGCCATTCAGGCAATCGTCTTTTAGGTTTTTCAGTCATGTAAATATTTCAAAAGAATATTTGAAAGTTTCTTTTTCGATTCTTCTATATCAATTTTCCTGCCTACTTGTTTTTCAGCGCTAGTCATTCTAACATTATCCAGACCGCATGGAACAATATAATCAAAAATGCTCAAATCATTATTTATATTTATGGCTATACCATGAAATGTAATCCATTTTTTTACCTGCACACCGATTGATGCAATTTTCATTTCTCCAACCCATAAGCCGGGAAAACCTTTTAAGGTCTGGCTTTTCACGCCAAGAATTTCCAGAAATTCGATTCCGATTTTTTCCAGTAAATGTACGTAATCGCTCACGCCCAGGTTATGGTTCTTCAAATTTATAATTGGGTAAATGACAATTTGGCCTGGATTATGAGCTGTTACTCCCCCGCCTCTGCGTATCTCAACAATTTCAATACCGGCTTTTTTTATAACTTCATTTTCTGCCAGCAGCCTGTTTTTTTCAGTCCGCACCCCAAGAGTAATCACTGGCAAATGTTCTACGATGAAGATTTTCTCTTCCCCGCCGCCTGCCTGCAAAGCAGCCATTGCCTGCTCCTGCATAGCAAGAACAGTATTGTAATCCTTTATTCCACAATCGATTATGTTTAGATTTGTCATTTAAGTAAGATGATTATAACTGAAAAAATCAAAAAATGAAAATTTTTATAATTCATGCTTGACATTACATACTATGTATTACATAATATGTTTAACAATATAAGGAGAAATAAAAAATGAAGTTTGAACGAGAATTATTAAAAGGCATCGCACCGGTAGTTGTACTTGAGACCTTATCCCGGGGCAAAATGTATGGCTATGAACTTTCCGAAGCAATCGCCGCCAAAAGTCAAAACGTCCTTACGTTTGGACAAGGCACTCTTTACCCCCTGCTTTATAATCTCGAGGCTCAAAAGCTCGTTATAAGCCAGTGGGAGACAAGCGAATCCGGCCGGGAACGCAAATACTATTCAATCACAAGCAAAGGCAAAGAAAGATTGGAAGCGGATAAAGTGCAGCTTGCCGATTTGTTCAAGGCTTTGAAGTTGGTTTTCGGTGCAAGTCTTGCGGAAATTTGAAATATAATTAATCATTGGATAAACACTAATTAACTTAATGACCGATTCAGCGGTTGAGATTGCCACGGCTGTCTACGGACAGCCTCGCAATGACAAATAAACGCAATTCTGTCATTGCGAGAAGTCCCGCTTCGGGACGACGAAGCAATCTCAGGCCTGTATAAAAAAGTGAGGATGTTTATTATGAATGACAAAGAAAATAATAATTTGTTTGAGAATTTGCCGTTGTGTGCCGCTGATTATATCAAGCTGATTATTAAAAAGATGAAATGGCGGAAAAAAGTCCGGCAAGATGTCCAGGCCGAATTAATTGCTCATTTCGAAGATGCTCTGCGGAACTGCAAGACAACAGAGGAAAAAGAATCAAAGGCAAAGGAACTAATCAATAATTTTGGAGATGCCGAAATGATAGCCATACTTTCACGCAGAGCCAAAAAACGCTGCCGGCCGCTTTGGCAGAAAATTCTTATTCGATGTTTTCAGGGAATTGGCATTTTTATTATATGTTTTATAGCATACTGTATTTATATTTCTTCAGGCAAACCTACATTGCGAATAAATTATACGCAGGAATACATAAATGCCAATAGGCCCACAGCAGATACTAATACAAATGCAGGCATCATATATACAAAGATGGCCAAAGCTTATGTCGTGCCGCCAAAGTTAAGCACCGATAAAGAGCTTCCAAAAAATGATTGCGGCAGCAGTTATCCGGATTTATGGTCAAGACTTAACCAAATCCACAGTTTAAATGAATTAAACGAAGAAGAATTTGCGGCAGTCAATAAATGGGTAGAAGATAATAATCAAACAATCGCTCTCTTTGTAGAAGCATCGAAAAAGCCTTACTGCTGGAACGAACAGGAGGTAGATATAAAAGATTCTTCGTTCTTCGCCCTATTATTACCAAATCTTTCAGAAATCAGAAATGCAGCCAGATTATCTGCCGCCAAGGCAAAACTTGATGCTTACCAGGGCAATTTAGACGGCGCCTGTCAGGATATTTTCTCAATGTGGAATTCCGCGGGGCATTTGTTGGGGCCCAGAACAATTGTCGAACAGTTAGTCGGCATCGCCATGGAATCGATATCGTTCAGAACAACCCGCGATTTATTAACTGAATACAATTTCTCGCCCGAGCAGCTAAAACTACTTCAAAACAATCTTGAGCAGCTAACGGCAAAAAAATACTTTATCAGTTATCAAACGGAACGTTTCTTCATAGATGATTTTATTCAGAGATGTTTCACCGATAACGGCAAAGGCAACGGTCATGCTATCCCATCAGAAACACTGGTATCATTGTATGAGATGGACGATCGTACTGTCAAAAAAAATAAACATCTTAGGCGTTTGATGTATGTCGCAATATCAATTATAAGCGCAGATAGAAAGGATTCTTCTGAATTTATTAATAGTTTTTATGATACAGCGCAGCAATACGCTCAAATAACTCCGTGGCAATTACGACAGGAAAATAAAAGTTTAGAGTCATTAGTAAATAATTGGTCATGGTTAAAAAAAGCACGTTATAGGAATGCAAATTTGATTCTGCCCGCATTCGATCACGTAAATTTATTGTTTCACAGATTTAATATTGATGGCCAATCTCTGGTTTTAACATTAGCGGTTTTGAGATATCAGCAGGACAATAAAGAATTGCCGCAAACATTACAGCAATTAAAAGAGGCCGGCTACATAAGAGAGATTCCTATAGACCCGTTCAGCGGCGAAGAAATCACATACAAACTCACCAAAGAAGGCTTTACGCTTTATAGTTTCGGTACTGATTTTGACGATGATGGCGGCAAAATGCAGCCGAGTGAATCTACAGGAAAACCATCTATGTGGGATGACAAAGATGGCGATGCCGTTTTCTGGCCAGTACAAAAGAAATAAATTAAATCAGTGTCCATCCGTGTAATCAGTGATTAAAAAAATTCGAGTAATTTCGTGTTTATTCGTGGTTTATTAATATCTAAAAAAATATTTATTTTTTCGAACATTTTTTTTGAACAAGCCTTTGAACCCCTACGTATTTTGTAATGGAAAAACTAAACAAAAAACATATTCTTCTTCGCCTCCTCCTATGCTTCAGAGAGTTTTGGGAGGCCTTAAGAGCGTTTAAGGCCTCATATCTTGCAGCTTTTTTTATGCGCTAATTTAGACACAGATTCACACTGTACTTTTTAAGACACGGATTAACACAGATTTACACTGTATTTATAATAATTTGATTCCGGCTTTTTGGCATTTTTCGAGAATATCGCCAGGCCAAACGCTGGAATGCACTTCGCCAACGTGTAATTTCTTTAGCAGGAACATACATAATCTGGATTGTCCAATACCCCCTCCAATCGAAAGCGGAAGTCTGCCGTCCAGCAGTCTTTTGTGCCAATCATATTCTTTTCTGCTCAATTCATTGCGAATTTCAAGCTGGTTGAGCATTGCATTGGCATCAACGCGAATACCCATCGAACTGATTTCAAACGCCCTGTTTAATACAGGATACCAAACGCAAATATCGCCATTGAGTCCTTTTTTGCCGTCGGTTGTCGGCGTAATCCAGTCGTCATAGTCAGGTGCCCTGCCGTCATGAATCGAACCATCTGCTAAATGGCCGCCAATGCCAATGATAAAAACTGCTCCATATTCTTTTGCGACTTTATCCTCACGCTGTTTCGGCGTATGATTCGGATACATTTCCAGCAGTTCTTCTGTATGAACGAAATGAATTTTCTTCGGCAAAGTCGGTGTAATTTGCGGATACAAACTGCGTACATGATTTTCGGTTTCAAGCAGACAGGTGTAAATTGTTCTTACTATATTTTTCAAAAATTCAAGATTCCGCTGTTCCGGCGTGATGACCCGTTCCCAGTCCCACTGGTCGACATAAATCGAATGAAGATTATCGAGCGATTCCTCATCCGGCCTGATAGCGTTCATATCCGTATAAAGACCTTCATTGGGCTTAAAGCCATATTCGGCAAGAACCATGCGTTTCCACTTGGCAAGCGAAAACACAACTTCCGCATCGCTATTAGCGTCGTCTCTTATCTGGAAAGTTACCTTTCGCTCGATGCCGTTAAGGTCGTCATTAATGCCCGAGCCTTTTCGGACAAAAAGAGGCGCAGAAACTCGCTGCAAACTCAAATTCCATGCAAGTGTCTGTTCAAAAAAATCCTTAACTTCCTTAATCGCCTTTTCAGTTTCGCGAAGATTAAGAATTGACTTGTAATTGGGATCAATATAAAGATTCGACAATGGTCATACTCCTAAGATTTTTAAATCATACTTGATTAACATCGACGGGCAAACAATTTAACATTTTTAGGCAAAATTTGCAATCTAAAGATTCCAATCCTCAAACTATAAGTAACCTCGAAAAATGTCATTGCGAGGAATTTTTTGTGGTTTTGACACAAAAAATGACGCGGCAATCTCAATTTCTGGAATTTTTCAAGGCTGATTGTTTGACAAAAACCCGCCTAAGTATATACTTTTAGCTATTATTTCTTATCAAAGGATTGAATATGCATAAATGGATTTTTTGTCTGGCAGCCGCCTTATTTCTGTTTTTAAATTCCAATTCTTTCGCCAATGAAGCGAACGATGCAAATTTCGCGATCATCTGCACCCCTGTTGCTAACCTTCGCGAAAAGCCCCAACACAAAGCAGAATTGTGCGATCAGGAAATTATGGGCTACACTGTAACTCTTTTGAATAAACATGAAAACTGGTACCAGGTAAAAATGTCTGACGGCTATACCGGCTGGATGACTGAAGGGTCTTTCTTTCAGGTCGATAAGGATAAACTCAAAGAATGGCAGGACTGCAAAAAAGTAAGAATCGTGAAAGTTTTTGCGATTGTCTATTCGCAGCCAAACGTATCCAGCACACCTGTTACTAATGTAACAATGAACGCTCTTCTGCAAAAGGTCGAATCTGTTTTCGGAGGCTGGATAAAAGTTCAAACTCCTGACGGCAGAACGGGTTTTTTGAAAAACCAGGATTGTGTCGAAGCCAAAGAGATAAAATTATCGAATGATGAACTTAAAAAGTCGATAATTGAGACATCCAGGCTGATGATGGGTGCGCCATACTTATGGGGCGGCCGATCAAGCACTGCCTGTGACTGTTCAGGTTTTTCAAATACCGTCTTTCGCGCAAACGGAATCATTATCGGCAGAGATTCACGAGCACAGGCAGTTCAGGGCAAAGAGGTTAAATATAACGATGATTTTTCAAACGTCCTGCCCGCCGATTTAATTTTCTTCGGCCAGGAAAGAGTTTCGCACGTCGCAATAAGCATGGGCGGCAAAGAATTCATCCACCAAAGCAGCGGCGTTCACATCACCAGCTTTGACCCGAATAATCCTAATTACGAAGAATCATACAGGCAAAAGATAAAGGCAATTAGAAGATTTTTTTAATGGCGAACTCCTTGATTGAAATAAAAATAAAGAAACTGCAACTAACAAACACCTGGACTATTGCCAGGAATTCCAGCGACTGTAAAGAAAATGTGTTCATAAAAATCAAAAGAGACGGCATCGAAGGATTCGGCGAAGCGGCCCCAAATGTTCGTTATGGCGAAAACCCCGAATTAACAAAGCAAAACATTCTTTTGTCAGAAAAAATCCTCGAAAAATTCGATTGGCATAATTACAACGATATAAAAACTGCTCTCGATGAGCAAATTAAAGATCAAAGCTGTGCCAAAGCCGCCATCGATATGGCAATTATGGACTGGGTCGGAAAATCGCTTAAAATGCCATTATACAGGCTTTGGAATCTAAATCCTGAAAAGACCCCTGTTACTTCTTTTTCAATCGGTATCGACACGCCTGACATTTTGCAGAAGAAAATCGCTAATGCCGAAAAATATCCGGTATTAAAAATCAAAGTCGGCAAAGATAACGAAAAAGAAATTATCGAAACTGTACGTAAATTTACAGACAAGCCTTTGCGCATAGATGCAAACGAAGCATGGATTTCAAAAGAAGATGCACTTGAAAAAATTTTGTGGATGCAGGAGCGGAATATCGAATTTATCGAACAGCCTATGCCCGCCGATATGATTGATGAAACCGCCTGGCTGCGCGAGCGGGTAAATATCCCGATTGTAGCCGACGAATCCGTAAAGCAGACTTCTGATATTTCTAAAATTGCCCCTGCTTTCGACGGCATTAATATAAAACTCATGAAATCCGGCGGCCTGCTTGAAGCCGCAAATATGATCGATACCGCACAGCGTTTAGGATTAAAAATCATGCTCGGCTGCATGATTGAAAGCTCGCTTGCAATTTCAGCGGCCGCGCATTTGTCGCCAAGAGCAGATTGGGCTGACCTCGACGGCAATTTATTAATCAGCAACGACCCGTTCCAGGGAGTTAAGGTGCACAACGGCAAACTTATACTAAATGAAGAAAACGGCATCGGCATCACAGGAGAATTTTAATGATTGAGCAGCCTTTCCAGATATTGATCATATTCCTGGGAGTTATCGCTTTTTCAGTTTGGCTCTGCGAAAGATTTACAATCGCTTCGAAAATTTCGCCAATTCTTATCATTCTCGGTTTGAGCGCAACACTTTCCAACACCGGCCTTATTTCACCAGACAGTTCTTTTTATCAAACTTTGACCGATTACGCGGTTCCCTTCGCGGTATGTCTTATTTTGTTTAATGTCCGCCTGGGCGATATAAAAAAAGCCGGTATGCCGATGCTCTTTGCGTTTACTATCGCAAGTTTATGTTCAACAATCGCCGTTATCGCCGGCGCATTTTTACTAATAAATAAGTTTAATGCTGTTCTTGACGGCAGCGGCTGGAAAATCGCCGGGCCGTATATAGGCACATACATTGGCGGAAGCCTGAACTTTTTCTCGATGTGGAACGCGCTTAAAATGGGAAATCCTGACCTCTTCGCAGCCGCCAACGCCGTTGACAATCTGACGCTCCCTTTAAATTTCACATTCTGGGCACTGACCCCAAAACTGCTTGAAAGATTTTACGCGCCGATGCCCTACTCCGCCGTCGATTCAAACAGCAATGAAATAAAAAAATCTACTACCCCTTTTATAATCAAAGATATCGCAGCATTAGCGTTTTTCGCACTTTTCGTAATGTTTATAAGTACGCTTATAAATAATTTTCTCAAAAGCCGGCTGCTCAACGTCCCTTACATCGGCGAATTTATGAAAACAATGCCTACGATTCTTATCATTACAACACTGGCGATTATCGGCGGCAGATTTAAAATTATTCAAAATCTTAAAGGTGCCGGCGAGCTGGGCAATTTCGCGTTTTATATTTTCTTTGCCGCTGTCGGAGCGTTAATGAATGTAAAAAACGCAATCAAACTCGCCCCCGTACTGTTCGCAGTTATTATTATTGTTTTAGTGATCCAAATCTCAACCGCGCTTCTGCTCGGCAAATTATTCC
>JBDKUM010000230.1:0-26309 GCA_039679715.1 Phycisphaerales bacterium | reverse complement strand
TAGCCTATAGTTGTTAGGAGAATGTAATTATTTATATAGTAAGTTATTAAAAGTTAATTTTATAATGAATATTGGGAAAGTCAATTAAAATGATGTGATTTTATTCACAAATATTTTGCGCGAAATGGCATTTATAAAGGTGTGAAATTGACTTGTAATTTAGGATACCATAAATGGACAACCGGCGGCAGAAGGTGCAAATATTTCTTTAAAAACACAGCAGGGCAGTTATAATTATAAACTGACATACACTGGTGGAAATGGCAACGACATTGTTCTTAAGTATGTCGAAGAGAAGTAAAAAGTTAAAAGTGAATAGTGAAAAGTAGTGGAAAATGACTGTTTCTGTTTAGTTAAGGAGAACTGTATGAAAAGAATATTTGCACTGGTAATTATATTTTGCATTTCCGCTTTTGTGACAGCTGAAAAGGTGAAAGAGGTTTCTCAAGCCACTCTCGCTCAACAGGCGGCAGCGAAAAAACTTGATTTGCCTATTGAGAAGAAAATCAAGATCAGCGATGAAGCTAACATGGTTGTTGTTTTTATCCCGGCAGGTGAGTTCGATATGGGTTCGCCGATGGAAGAATTTAAGAGAGGTGATGATGAAACGCAGCATCATGTAAAACTAACCAAACCATTCTATATGGGCAAATACGAGGTTACACAACTTCAATATCGTGAGGTTATGGGGACAAATCCATCCAAGTTCGGCGGCGACTATCAGCCGGTGGAAAATGTGAACTGGTATGAGGCGGCACGATTTTTGAAAAAACTTTCAGATAAAACCGGCATGACATTCAGACTGCCAACCGAAGCCGAATGGGAATATGCGTGCAGGGCAGGTACGACAACTGCGTTCAATACAGGTACTACGATTGATTCGGATTTCGCCAATTACGAAGCTTCAGTCGCTTATGCTGATGGGATTACCGGTAAGGACATTAAACGGACAGTTAAGGTTGGCTCGTATGCTCCGAATGCTTTTGGATTATGTGATATGCACGGCAATGTCTGGGAATGGTGCAGTGATTTCTACGATAAAGACTACTATAAAAACACGCCAACTGTCGACCCCAAGGGACCACAAATGGATGAAGGCGATAAGGTAATAAGAGGCGGGGCATGGAATGAACGGCCTGCAAAATGCCGGTCTGCCGACAGGAATAATCGCGGGCCAAAAGCCAATCAGCCAATCATTGGGTTCAGAGTGGTAATGGATATTGAATAGAAAATTAAAAATCAAAAATTAAAATTGTTGATTCGGCTATGCCGAAAAGGTTTATAGATAAATCCCGAATTTCACAGTCTGAAATGCGGGATTTTTTTAACACTAATAAAAAAATTTTTAATGAGCTATGAATATAAGTATTTAAATTTAAAGGATTTAAGACTTGTAAAGTGTTTGTTGATAAAAAGGCGGCTTGATTGCTTCATCTAAATAAGGTATTATAACGTATAGCGATTGGAAAGACGCGGATTTGTGTAAGTCCGCAAGCGGATAATCGCAAAAAGGTATGGGCGGAATTTGCCCAATTGAAAGTTTA
Source organism: Phycisphaerales bacterium (assembly GCA_039679715.1). GTDB lineage: Bacteria > Planctomycetota > Phycisphaerae > Sedimentisphaerales > UBA12454 > UBA12454. The sequence goes on along the minus strand of JBDKUM010000230.1, from coordinate 24,765 downwards.
TGTTGCAAAAGCACTGTGATGCTTTTTAAAGCCGGCGATAGAGAATTATGTTCTCAAGTCGGGATAAAAAGCAAATCAGTGAATAAGAGAAATGAAATTCTTGTTTAAATGTTTCAAACTATCGTGAAAAATTACTTAGTAAGATTTTATGAAAAAAGAAGAATGCCTTTGAGGGTTCGTAAAAAACCCATTTAAAAGGATTCTATAAACGAATTTTTGAAAAGGATTTCAAACTCTTATCATCTCCAGCAGCATCAACTCTGCCTTTATACCAATGGCTCAAAAAAATTGCGCTCGTGATTCGCGGCTTAGCGAAGCTAGGCCTAATGGTTTACCCGGTCATTAGACGCGCTATTAAAAAATGCCTGTGGTATTCGTTATCCGGAAACTCTCCGTCGATATTTTACATTGATAACGTGGAAAGGTTGAAACATGTTCACATTAGCATTAGCATCGGGCTTTGCAACTCTAGTCATAGCTTTAGCAGCATTGATCTGCGGCGGCATCCTGGCGATTGCAGCGGGCAAAATTGTCGGCTCGATAAAGCAAAGCAGTCTCAATAAAAGACTGGCACTTCAAACTGAACAGGCAAAAAGAGACGCAGAAGAGATAATTAAAGCGGCGCGTATCGAAGCGACCGCTGAAGCATTAAAGAAAAAAGAAGAATTTACCGCTGAAATAAATCAGGCCAAAGCGGAATTAAGAGATGCTGAAAGAAGACTTACCAAGCATGAAGACGCGATTGACAGGCAGAATGAACTTCTGGGTCAGCGTGAAAAAGGTCTTACACAGGTCGAAAATAATCTAAAAGGCCGGTCTGGTCAACTCGATGAACGTGAAAAAGAAATCAACATCATTATCGCCCAGCAGAAAAACCAGCTCTTGAAAATCTCGGCTATGAGCGCTGAAGATGCCAAACAGATGCTGCTCCAGAAACTCGAAGATGAATGCGAACATGAAATGAACGGCATTATCCAGAGAAAAATGGAAGAAATGAACGAGGTTGCAGAGGAAAAAGGCAGAGAAATTATAAGCTCTGCAATTCAGCGATTTGCAGCAGAGCAAACATGCGAAGTTACGGTATCGACAATTGATATTCCAAGCGATGATATGAAAGGCAGAATCATCGGCAGAGAAGGCAGAAACATCAGGGCGTTTGAAAAAGCGACCGGTGTCGATGTGATTGTCGACGATACGCCGGGCGTTATTGTTATAAGCGGTTTTAATCCAATCAGAAGAGAAGTTGCCAGACAATCAATGGAAAAATTGATCCAGGACGGCAGAATTCATCCAAGCAGAATCGAAGAACTTGTTGCGCAAACTAAAAAAGATGTTGTGCAGAAAGTTATGCAGATTGGTAAAGAGGCATCGGTTGAAGTCGATGTTCGCGGGTTGAATAATAAAGTTTTGATGGAAATCGGAACTTTGAATTATAGAACAAGCTACGGGCAGAATGTGCTGCGTCATTGCGTTGAAGTCGCATTCCTGGCACAGGTAATGGCTGATGAACTCGGACTTGACGGTACGATTGCCAGACGTGCGGGATTCCTGCATGATATCGGCAAAGCGATGGATCATGAAATTGAAGGCGGACATCCGGGTATTGGCGCCAACTTCCTCAAGAGATTCAACGAATCTTCGATAGTTCTCAACGCGGTCGCGGGACATCATGGCGATATTCCTGCGGATAATCCTTATACTCCGCTTGTTGCGGCTGCTGACGCGATTAGCGCATCAAGGCCGGGGGCAAGACGTGAGACGCTGGAAAGATATATTAAACGCCTTGAGAAACTTGAAGAAATTGCAAAGCAGTTCCAGGGTGTTGAGAATTGCTACGCGATACAGGCGGGCAGGGAAATTCGTGTTATCGTAGATGCGGATAATGTAAACGACGACTCGGCGGCTAAGACGGCACGCGATATCGCAAAGAAAGTCGAAGAAGAATTGACTTATCCGGGCGAAATCAAGGTAACGCTGCTGCGTGAAGTTCGCTGTGTTGAATACGCACGATAAAATCGTAAATCGTTTAAAGGTTGCGAAGCTCGCAACGTTGTACGCGCAGGACTTGAAACGAAACGAGTTGCGCAACCGATTAACGTCATACTAAAAGAGATGTATATAAATGAAACTCAATATATTATGTATAGGTGATATAGTCGGCAGGCCCGGCAAGCGTGTTTTAGCAGATAATCTTCCAGCTATCATAAAGCAGCATGATATCGATTGTGTTATCGCCAACGCGGAAAACGCTGCCGGGGGTTCCGGCCTTACGCGACAGATTTATGAAAAACTTCTGAAGTACGGCGTTAATATTATTACTCTGGGCGACCATACATATAAAAAGAAGGACATTATTTCAGTTCTTGAGGGCAATAATAATATTACCCGGCCGTCGAATTTTTCAAAGTACGCAGCGGGTAAAGATTTCGGTTTGTACAAAACTTCAAAAGGGCCGACAATCGCTGTGATGCCCATTATAGGCAGAATTTTTATGAAGCCTGCGGATAGTCCCTTTGACGCGATCGATTCGATTTTGCCGAAATTAGGAAGCCAGGCGGATATTGTACTGGTTGAGATTCATGCCGAGGCGACAAGCGAGAAAATCGCACTTGGGTATTATCTTGACGGCAGGGTGAGCTGTGTTTTCGGAACGCACACGCATGTTATGACCGCGGACGAAAAAATTATGCCAAAGGGAACCGGCTATATTACGGATATCGGAATGACTGGCGCGCATCTATCGGTATTGGGAAGAAAAATCGAATCCGTAATTAAAAATTTCAGAACGAGAATGCCATGCCCATTTGAAGTGGCGGCCGATGATTTGCGCATCAATGGCGTTATTTTTACAGTTGACAGCAATACAAAAAAAGCGGAGAAAATTTCACGCTTCGAATTCAAAGATTTAAAAGCATCGGACTCAATCAGCTATGATGCTGATGACGGCAAACCCGATTACAACAGCGATTTCGAATAGTTGGAGCCTCGAAAATTCCTTCGTCATTCTTGAGCCGATAACACGGCTCAGAACTCCTCGCAATGACATTTTTAGAGGTCGCTTAAATTCTTCTTATTTCCTTGAAATCCCGAATCAAACGTGAGGAAAAAATCCTATATTAAGTTTTTAGCTAATAACTAAAAATAGTAGGGTACATCCAAGTTTGAAAAAAGGGATAAAATATGAAAGAGGCCATAAGGCTGTTATGTGCGGCTGGTATCGTACTTTTTATTTCATCATCAATTATCGCATGCCAGATAGATTCATATATCAGCGGCAATGTTTTAGCTGACGCGGGAAATTACGACTGGTGGTACGGCTGTTCGCCTACTTCGGTTGGTATGCTGCTTGGCTGGTACGACCGAAACGGGTATTCAAATCTTATTCCCGGAGGCGTCGCTGAAACGAGTACGTTCGGCAATCCCTCGGCGATAGTCAATAACATAATCGCAAGCAGCGGGCACATAAGGGATTTTTACAGCGGGCTGGATCCTGTCGAGGGATACAAAATTAAAGACGACGATGTTGTTTCGCCTCTGCACAGCTTTGACTGCCTTGCGGATTTTATGGGTACGAGCCAGGATGTTTATGGCAACAGTAATGGAAGTACGGTATTTTATTTTTATAGCGATAATAGTCCGCTTTCGTATCTGGATATTTATTCAGCGGGCCCTGATTATTATAATTCATGTGGTATGTATGGCATCGCTGAATATATCGAGTTTGCAGGTTATCAGGTAACGCAATTATATAATCAGTATATTTCGGGTTATAATATAAAATCCTCGGGCTTTACTTATGAGCAATACAAAGCGGAGATAGACGCAGGCAGAGGCGTTTTAATACAGGTAAAAGGCCATACGATGTATGGATATGGCTATATTGATGGTACAGATACGATTAGGGTTTATGATACATGGGGGCCGGAGGGTGAAAATCCCGGCACAATGACATGGGGCGGCAGTTACGCGGGCATGGAGCATTATGGAGTTACCGTGCTTGAACTTGCGGCAGTTCCCGAGCCGGCTTCAATTATTGTCATGGCACTTGGAAGCCTGATATTTTTACGTAACAAAAAGAGGAAGTTTGCTATTTAAGCGGTAATTTCAATCTGCTGCCGACGACGAGATTGCTTTTTGCTGTAAGTTTTGGATTCAATTTGAGTATTTCATTAAAACGGCTGCCATTGCCTAACTGTTTTTGAGCGATTGTCCAAAGACTATCGCCGCTTTGAATTGTATATATCCTGGTATTAAGTTCATTGCCTGTTGGGCCATCTGGTCTTTCATATTCGATGGTTTCTCTGGCGGCCGGTCTTCGTGTTGTTACTGATGCGGTCGGCTGCGATTGAATATCGTTTGAGGTTGTTTGGAATTCTGAAGCGGCGTCTGTTAGCTGCGGTGCTGATGCTTTATATTTTTCAAGTTCGACCTGTGTTTTTTGCAGTTCGGCTGAAATGGTGCTTACCATCATATCATAGCCGCGAATTCTCTCTTGAGAATCTGATTGTTCTTTTTGCATTTTTGCCTGCATATCTCCTATGACTGCTTTGCTTTTGGTGTTTGCTGCAAAAAATCCACCTGCTCCGCCAATTCCGACCAGAACTACCGCGAGAACTGCAAATATTACTTTTGTTTTCATTTTCTTACTTCTTTCTAAAAAATTATCCCTAATTTTCGTAAAACAATATGAACGGAAAGTTTTCGAGGATAGGTTTTCATCCTGAAACCGCTTATAGATTAAAAAATAATAAATCAGATTTCAGCAGAAGCAAGCAGAAAATCCATATCTCAAAATGTTTTTCATTATTTCATAGGAATTATAGAGTTAAAAATTGATGTAAGTCCAGATTTTACATAAAAATGCGAGCGGAGGGAGTCGAACCCACAAGCCCGTTAGGACACAAGGACCTAAACCTTGCGCGTCTGCCAGTTCCGCCACGCTCGCAATAAAAAACTTAGCCACTAAGACACAAAGACACTAAGAAAAAAATACTAATAATATAAATATTTGTGTCTTGGTGCCTTTGTGGCTATTTTTCTTTTTCTTTCTTTTTCGAGATTTCTTCGATTCGCTTTTCAGCTTTTTCGAGGATACCGCGACAATACTTAATCAAATCCATTCCTTCTTCATATTGAACAAGACTCTGTTCAAGCGAAATTTGGCCATTCTCGATTTTCGTAACTATATCGGTCAACTTATTTAAAGCCTGCTCAAAAGAAAGGTTTTTTTCTTCTTTATTTTCGTTTTTTTCTGCCATATCACGTATTTTACTTCTAAACCTCTATTTTGCAAGAAATTATCTATTTTACAAGCTGTAGTTGTTCCGGCAGCCACATCGATAAGCCAGGCACATAAGTGCAAATCAGCAAAGCGGCTATCATAGCTGCGTAAAAAGGAAGAATATGGCGCATTACCTTTGAAACGGTTGTTTGCGCAATACCACATCCCAGGAAAAGGCATGTGCCTACTGGCGGAGTACATAAGCCGATGCAAAGATTCATGATTAAAATAATACCAAAATGGAGAGGGTGAATGCCGAATTTCATAATGACAGGCAAAAATATCGGGGTGAATATCAAAATAGCGGGAGTCATATCCATAAAGCAGCCTACTACCAGCATTAAAGCATTGATTATCAACAGAAGTAAAATTTTGTTATTTACTGTCCCAATCAAAGCTTCGCTGATATTCTGCGGCAGATTTTCGGATGCCATAATCCATGACATTGCCATGCTTGTACCAATAAGAAGGAAAACAACTGAAGTAGTTACTCCGGTTTGTAAAAGCAAACGTGGAATTTCTTTAAGTTTTACTTCCCTATAAACTGGAACTGCAAGGATAAATGAATAAAGTACCGCAACTGCCGAGGCTTCTGTAGGAGTGAACCAGCCTAGCAGTATTCCGCCAATCGCGATGAAAATTAAAAGCAGCGGGCCGACAGCTTCGAGCAATCTAACGATTGTTTGCTTGAATGAAAATATCTCACCTTTGCCATAATTTTTTTTGATGGAAAAAATTGTGCTTACGACCATTAGTGCGATGCCTGTTAAAATTCCGGGGATATATCCGGCAATGAAAATTGCGGCTATCGAAACCATGCCGCCGGTCGCGAGCGAATAGACAATCATGACATTGCTGGGCGGTATAAGGAGGCCTGTAGTTGCAGCGGTAACTGTAACGGAAGTATTGAATTCGCAATTATATCCTTTTTTATTCATCAGCGGAACCATGAAGCCCCCGATTGCTGAAACTGCCGCGGTTGCCGAGCCGGAAATTGCGCCAAAAAGCATACATGTGAGAATATTGACAAGAGCAAGCCCGCCTCGGAATCTGCCAACTAAAGCATTTGCGGCATCAATGAGCCTTCTTGCGATTCCGCCTTTTTCCATCAGTAAGCCTGAAAGTATAAAAAATGGAATAGCCAAAAGAGCGAAGGAGTCGATGCCGGTTGTGATTTTGTGAGCGACGGCGGTAAAAGCGGGTAAATCTCCCATGGCAAAAATTGCGCAAATTGTAGATATTCCCATACAAAAGGCGACAGGTACATTTAACAAAAGGAGCAGGAAAAAACTTGCAAATAAAACTATAATTGGCCAGGTCATTTAAATCGCATCCTTTCGCTGTGTGTTCTGAATATCCTTAACAGACCATCTTTCGGTCATCGCAATTACAGAATACAGAGTCATAAAAAAGCCGCTAATCGGGACTGCCAAATAGACATACCCAACCTGTATGCCAAGAGATGGCGAAACCTGCCCCAAATGGACAATGCTGATAACGAGATTTGTTCCGCCGATAACAAAAACAGTTAGTGCGAAAATCGCGATAAGCAGAAATACCAAAATTTCCGACTTTATTCTTAATTTTTCAGGCAGCTTCGATATAAAATAATCGACGCCAAGGTGAGAGCCTCTGCCAAGGGCAACGGCTGAACCAAGCAGGGCGACCCATATAATCATAAAAACCGCAAGCTCTTCGCTCCATGTGCAGGGGTTTTTAAGGACAAAACGTGTAAAAACCTGCCAAAGCACATCAAGCGTTAAAACCGCCACAGAAATCATAATCAGCGACTCTAACGCCATATCCAGAACTTTTTTAATTTTTAGCAGCACTGTTAACCTCCTGTATGTTCTGAATTAATTTTCCAATTTCCGTATTTGCGAAATCATCCCAAACACTTTTCACCGACTGGCGGAAAAGTTCTTTATCCGGTTTGCTGACTTTAACTCCCGCAGCTATCATTGTCTTCATATCCTCTTCTTCAGCCTGTGCCCATATTTTCCTCTGGTATTCGACTGATTCATCTACAGCCTGTTGAAGTATCTGCTGAAACTCTGGCGAAAGACTTTCCCAGACTTTTGTACTGATAATGAGCATATCGGGCAGACGGGTGTGTTCATCAAGCGAATAATATTTGCATACCTCAAAATGCCGTGAAGTGCAAATCGATGGCGGATTATTTTCAGCGGCATCGACAACGCCTTGATCGAGCGCGGTGTAAAGTTCGCCCCAGGAAACAGGCGCAGGCGAGCCGCCCATTGCCTTTATCATTTTTACAGACATTAAACTATTCTGCACGCGGACTTTTAAACCTACTAAATCCTGCGGTGTATTGATAGGCTTTTTGGCATAAAAACTTCTTGCGCCAGCGTCGTAATAGCATAAACCTCTTAATCCTTTATCCTGCGATTCGAGCAAAAGCTGTTTGCCTGTATCTGATTTAGCGGCAGCCCAGAAATGATCGTTGTCTCTGAATAAATATGGAATGCCGAAAACCTGCAATTTTGGTACAAAGCTCTCCATCGCGGCTGTCGATGTTTTGGTCATCGCCAGATAACCCAACTGCAAAGATTCAATGCACTCTTTTTCAGTGCCGAGCTGTTCATTGGGGAAAATCTCGACTATCATTTTGCCGCCGGATTTTTCCTTGACCTTATCGGCCATAAAAACCATAGCCTTGTGAACAGGATGGATTACATCGAGACCATGGCCTAATTTTAAAATTACTTCAGGTTGATTTTCGTTTTTTTTGCAGCCTGAAATGCAGATTAATACCAATAAAATACTGTACAGAGCAAAATTCTTTTTCATAATATCTCGGAAATTGATAATAATTTCAAACCGCCTGGGCTTCCATCTTCGCTAAAGCTACGATGGACAGGAAAGCCCAACATAATTATTAACGCACTTTGTATTTCATAACCAGAGATTGCTTCGTCGGCGCCCGAAGCGGGCTTCTCCTCGCAATGACAACATGTGCGTTTGTATGTCATTGCGAGGCTGTCCGCAGATAGCCGTGGCAATCTCAACCGCCAAATCAGTCAATTATTTTTCAATCTTTTTGACGATTTGACCATTAATTTTTACATTTTCAAGAACAAGATTTTTGACGTTGCTGATTATATTCGGACTTGCATTATTATCAAGCGTACAATTTTTCAAAGTTACATCCATGATCGGAGCATCGCCAAAGCCGCGTAGAAACAACGCATGTTTGCTTTTACTGCTGGTTATATTTTCCAGATTAATATTTCTAACAACCGGCTTATAATTGCCCCTTTCCACATCCTGATAAAAAAAGTCAATCAGTAAAACGGCTTCTTTAACCTGGCCGATTGTTATATCTCGCACATAAACATTTTCGATAAACCCGCCTCTTGTGCGGTTGGTTTTTAACCTGATGGCCCGCTCCTGCTCGGGGTCATCCATTTTGCAATTTTCAATAAAGATATTCCTCGCACCACCCGTTATCTCACTTCCGATCGCGACACCCGCATGGCCTGCTTTCATTACGCAATTACGCACAATAATATTTTCGCTTGGCACGTTAATTCTCCGCGCATCGTTGTTTCGGCCGGACTTAATCGCGATACAATCATCACCGGTATTGAAGAAACAACCGTCAATCAGGACATCCTTGCAGGATTCAGGGTCGCAGCCGTCATTGTTGGGGCCAATGCCTTCGATTTTTACATTACGCACAGTTATATTCTGCGATAAAACCGGATGAATGTGCCAGAATGGCCCGTTAATGATCTTTATGCCTTCTATAAGAATATTTTTACACCTGTAAGGCTCAATCATATTCGGATTCAAACGTCCGCCTTCAAATTGCCGGTCTTTGACGGGAACGTTATCGCGGCCTTGAGCGAATAATTTTGTACGGTCAGTTTTTCTTTGGGCTGTTGACTTCCACGACCACCAGTTTTCACCATTGCCGTCGAGTGTGCCTTTGCCGGTTATGGCGATATTTTTCTGTTTATAAGCGTAAATCAAAGGCGAATAATTCATGCATTCGACACCTTCCCATCGCGTGTAAACCGCGGGCAAATACATGTTCTGGTCGTTTGAGAATTTGATTGTCGAACCTTCGGATAAATAAAGATTGATGTTGCTTTTTAGATGTATTGGGCCTGAAAGAAAAACTCCCGCAGGAACTACAACTTTTCCTCCTCCGGCTTTTGAGGCTGCTTCGATAGCATCTTTGAATGCTTTTGTGCAATCTGCTCGGCCATCGCCAATTGCTCCATAATCTGTGACTATGAAATTTTTATCCGGAAAGACAGGCGGCTGAATTCTTTTTAAAATTTCATCAGCCTGCTGCCAGCCATCTTTGGCAATGCAATCGAAAAATGAAAAAAGAAGAGCGAAAAAAGAGAGACAAAAAATTTTGCGGCAGTTTGAATTAATTTTTGTCATAAAAATCATCCTTAAAATATTGGGGCAACCTGCAATATTCGGAAACCAGAGATTGCTTCGTCGTCCTGCTTCGCATAAAGCTACGCAGGGCTTCTCGCAATGACAAACTACTGAATATCTTAATTTTTAATTATTTTGCTTTCAATCGTTTTCTCATTGGCAAGCTCGGTAATTATTACATCCTGCTCATTAACATCCGCTATAGATTTAATCAGAGCCGAAGTTCGCTTATTGCGAGTTATACTGTATCCACGCTTTAAAACGGCTTTCGGGTTCAAACCAGCCAATCGATTTTCGCGATTTGTAAGTTCAAGGTTGAATTTGTGCAAAATGCGGAACGTCTGATTGCCAAAGCGATTTTGCAAATCATTTAAAGTAATTTTTTTATCGCCGATTAATTTATGCGGCTCAATGGCGAGAATTTTTTCAAAAAAGTCATGCAGAACACGTTGTGCTTTGTTCAGCAAAGATTCTGCACCATCAGTTAATGTGTTTTCAAAATCATCGAGCTGCTGCGAGCGATTCTGAACAATTGTCATAGGATTGCGGAACGCTGAAGATGCCAGAACCGTTTTCATTCTTTCCTTTGAAAGATTTATTATGTTTTGGGTATCGATTTTGATTCTTCTGTTAATATTTTCAAGCTGCGAGAGCACTTCATTTATATCAGGTACCGCGAGAACTCCTGCTTTTGTGGGGGTCGAAGCGCGGGCATCGGCTACTAAATCGGCGATAGTAATATCGACTTCATGGCCGACTGCACTTATGGTTGGAATCGTTGAATTGTAAATCGCGCGTGCCAGCGGCTCTTCATTGAATGCCCAAAGGTCTTCCATTGAACCGCCGCCTCTGCCTACAATTAAAAGATCAATTTTAAGGGCACTGTTTCTTTTATTTATGTCCGCAATTGCCCTCGCAATACGCTGGGAAGCGCCGGCGCCCTGAACAGGAACATCATAAAACAGCAGGTTGGCCGCAGGCCAGCGGACGTGAATACTGTCAACAATGTCATGCAGAGCGGCTCCGGATTTGCTCGTTAAAATCGCGATTCGGAATGGGTATTTTGGCAGAGGTTTTTTATGTGCATCGTCGAAAAGACCTTCTGCCAGAAGTTTATTTTTCATCTGCTCGAAAGCAAGCTGAAGGCTGCCAATACCCGCAGGCTGCATTGCATCTGCGTAGAATTGGTATTTGCCCTGCGGAGGATAAATATCAACGTATCCTTTGGCGACAATCGCAAGCCCGTTTTCAGGTTTGAATTTTAATTTTTGTGCATCGCTTTTCCACATTACAGCGGGAATTATCGCATTCTCGTCTTTTACATCGAAATAGCAATGCCCGCTGGAATGGCATTTAAAGCCGCTGATTTGGCCTGTAATCGTCAAGCGTCCGGGAAGGGTATTCTCCAGGCAGGCTTTAATGAGCGAGGTTACCTGTGAAACGGTATATATCTTCGGTTCGCTGGTTTGTTTCGCCGAAGCCGGCTGTTTGGGTTCTTTTGGTATATCGAATAAGCTATCTTTCATGTTGAAGATTATAAAATTATTTAAACTTTGTACCATAGAAAAATTAATAAAACCTAAGAGTTGATAAAGTGAACATTCAACATCGAACACCGAACGTTCAACTTCCAATATGGAACATTTTTTTTTATTAAAAATGAAAATATGCGCAAGTTAAAATATGGAAAGAATATTAAAAACCAGTTTCAAAAAAGATAAAAAAATTAATTGCGCACAATTTGAAAATTAATGTCGTAAATTGGCTAATGAAAATCGGAGGTTTTGCGAACATGCGCGAATTTGTGTCTCAAAAGTGCTCAAAACAGCCGAGTTACTGTCATATTCCGTTAAAATCATGTCAAAAGCGTGTCAATTTTTTGATGATTAGCCAATTTGCGACAGTGATTTCGGCGGAAATGACAATATTTGAGCGCAAAGATTCATAAAAAAGCTCAAAAGATTCGTAAATTTACCCAAAAGATCATTTAATTACGATTGAATTTCGGATTTCTTCGATTGCTTTTTTTCTATCAGTTCGGCCGAAGATCGCGTTGCCTGCAACGAGGGTGTCGGCGCCTAATTGGGTAACTATCGGGGTGGTTTTTGCATCAATTCCGCCATCGACTTCGATTCGAATATTCGGGCCGACGATTTGGCGGATAGGTTTGATCTTTTCGGCTGCTTCCTGAATGAAACTCTGGCCGCCAAAACCGGGGTGAACTGTCATTACCAAAATCATATCTGCCAGCGGGGCATATTTTTCAATTGCTGGAACCGGTGTTTCAGGATTCAAACAAATACTGGCAGAGACACCTGAATCGTGAAGCTTTTTGATGAAATCTTTAGGATTTGGCACTACTTCAATGTGGAAGGTAATATTATTCACTCCCGCCTTGATGAAAGCATCGGCATATTTTTCAGGCTCGCTAATCATTAGATGGCTGTCGAAAAAGAGATTCGAGCATTTTCTGATTTTCGCGATAACAGGCGGACCAATTGATATATTGGGTACAAAATGGCCGTCCATCACATCAAGATGTACAATGTTGATACCTTCACGCTCAACCTGTGCGATTTCATCGCCAAGACGCGCGAAATCGGCACTCAAAATCGAAGGTGCTATTTCAATAGTTCCGGTTTTTGGTAAAGTTTTTTCAGCCACAGAGAATCCTTAATTACAAATAATTAACCACGAATGAACGCGAATAAACACTATATAAAATAAAATCCGAAATTCTAACTATCTAAATCCGAAACAAATTCGAATACCGAAATTCTAATGTTCAAAACTTGAGATTGCCCGTCTGAGGCGCATAATCTTCTTTCTCGCAATGACAGCGAGCGTCTGGTAAGGATAACCCAAGATTAGGCGCCTGTCAATTGTTTGTATCCTGGATATAATCCTGGGGATGAAGTTTGTGGGTTTCCTTTTCCAGAGATTGACGAGTTTGTTCACGCTGCTGCGGAGTGGGCATATATGGTGAAAGAAGTGCGATTCCGCCCCATGCGATAAGGCAAGAAACAACGCCGACAACTGCTCCGACTTTAAGCCATTCGAAGAAATAGACATGTGCTTTATAACGTTTTTCAAGCATGCCAAGCGCAACGATATTCGCGGTTGAACCAATCATTGTAATGTTTCCACCCAGGCACGCTCCCTGGAGTAAAGCCCAGAGAAGAGGTGTATGGCCAAGTTTGTTTATTATAGGCATAAAGGCGGCGACGAAAACTATATTATCGACAAACGCTGAACCGAAAGCGGAGATGGCAATAATAACGGGTGTTAAGATTGCGGGATTGTCTCCAAAACCTTTTTGGAAATATTCCGCGATTCTGGTTGACACGTGAGTTTCTTCGAGTGTGCCTGCTACAGCGAAGAGCATCATGAAGAAAAGCAATGTCCACCATTCGACATCAGCTTCGATATAATGTCGTGCGCGTTCGTGACGCCAAAGCATTAAAAGGCCGGCGATAACAAGCGGTGCGACAATGAGGATTGTGTTTGGGGCAAGGCCGAGTTTTATTTCTAAATCGTGGTGCAGCGCGATGAAAGTTATCATACCTATCAAAACGGCAAGACCGCTTTTATAAGGTACTTTAACCAAAGGGCCCAGGCCAAGACCAAGCTGCCTGCGTGCACTAAGACGCTCGGTCATAAGTTTGATTTCGTTTCGATAAATAAACATTAAAATGAGGATAGAAGCCGAGAGTGTGATAAGCATTATAGGAAATGACCATGTCATAAAGTCAACAAAACTCAAGGGTGGATTAGCTTTCTGACCGATGAGGATGCCGACAGGGTTGCCGAGCATTGTTCCTGTTGAGCCGATGTTTGTGCCCAGTACGCCGATGATAATGAAAGGCGTAGGGCGGAGTTTCAGAGTGTCGCATACCTGGAAAATTAATGTCGCGATGAATACAATAGATGTTACTTCGTCAACAACACATGCCATAAAAGCGCCGAGTACGCAGATAATCAGAACAAAGGTTTTGCCCGTGATGTGCGGAAGGGTGATAACGCTTTGAATGATCCATGTAAACAGGCCGAGCTCCTTGAGCACGCCGACAGTAACCATCATACCGACGAGAAATAATATAACATCGATCTTGCATTCCCGGATAAAAGTCGGCAATGTAAGCACGTTTGTGCCCATCAGCACACCTATGCCGACAAAAGCGATAGCAAGGCGGAATTGCCAGAAAAGCAGCGTTGCCATAATAATCATTATGAAAATAGCGCATGACATTGACTGCTGCTTATCGAAGTTCAGAAAATGAGCAAGCAGACCTACAGCTCCGCTTACAGCAAGCATTATGCAGATATACAGAGCGTTTTTGAATTTTTGCTTTTTAAGTTCCAGGTCGTTCATTTTTATTCCCTAAGCACTTTACTTAGAAACGCTGCGAGAGAGACAATTCCAATCAGAATTTTTCCCCGCATTACGTAAGCAATATCCGTTTGCTGACGTGTAATTTCTTTGGCTACCTGAATCGCAGGGGCATTTTCGTCAACGGTCGCGTAATCAGAAGTCATAATTTCGGCAAGCCAGGTCTGACTTTCTTTGCGAAGGATTTGAGCGAAAGGCTCGAAATTGATAACCGGTGTTAAATCGTCCATCCAAAGAACATAGTCGGGCAGACAGACGCGGAGAAGCTCATGTGTTGAAACTACGCCGATGAGTTCGCCGTCTTTGTCGATTACTGGTACTTCGCTGACTTGATGACGCACGAACAAATCGATCGCGCGTTCCATTGTATCATGTTCCTGCAATTTGACTGTAACAGGCTCCATGATGTCGCAGGCGCGAAGAAATTCCGGAAGAGTTGTGCCGTTGGTCTGGAAAAATGACCAGACTTTTTCGGGTGTGTCGAGCTGTGCAGCCTTATCGGCAGTTGAAGGATCCTGACATATTTTAGCTATGGAACTTAGAGCCTGCAAATACAAGCCCGGTGCGGTTTTCGGTGCAAGAGTAAGGATTATCAGTTTAACTATATTATTGCTGCGGTTAGGCGCATAAACAATTCCATCTTTGATAGTTGCGATGCCGACAATAACTTTGTCGACAGATTCCAAACGTGTATGCGGAAAAGCGATTCCTGGTCCAACGATCGTCGGCACTTCGTTTTCACGCTGACTGACTTCTTTGAATGCCGTCTCTACATTTCCAATGCCGGCCTGGTACGCAAGCTGGGTAAGCAATTCAAGCAGAATGGAATCACGATCCGTTTTTTGCGTGTGGCAAACTACATACGATGGTTTGAACAGTGATGTGAAATGAACCGGATGTACTTTATTGTTTCCTGCCATATCATCCTTTGCAGCATAATGATATAGGAAATATACCTGCTTTTGAACTGAAAGTAAAGCCAAATTTTAAAAGTGGTAGGTGAAAGATTGAGCCTCTTATAGGGTAAAATCAGTAATTTGTACATTTACTTTTATATCGGTTACCGCTGCGGTATATAGATAATATTATGCCTTTAAGAGTGAAGCTAATCCTGATATTTCTGGTGATAGCACTGGTGCCGATGGTATTACTGGAGATTTTAATTTTCAACGACTACAAGCATTCTATCGAGGCTTCTCAACTGCGACACTTACAGGATGTGCTGGCGTTTAATGGAAATAACTTAGAGACATATTTTACGAGATTGAAAAATAATATAGCAATAACCAGCAATGGATATTTAATAAGAAAATGTATTTCATTGTTAGGGGATAAAGCTATTGAGCCAAATAATCGTGAATATATTTCAGTAGAACAAACTATGCTCGGTCAAATAAAGCAGATGCAGCATGTTTTGACGGATTTGTCTGATATAATGTTAGTAAATACAAATGGCAAAGTCGTTTTTTCACTCAGACCTTCGCATTATTATTACGAATTTTCGAAACTAAATGAAGCTCAAAAAGCCGCTTTTATTGAAGGCAGAAACGAAATTTTTTTTTCAGACGTTTACTATGACAGTGTTTATGATAAACGGTATGAAATTCTTATAACAGCTCCTGTACACGATTATAACAATGTTTTCACGGGTCTCGTAGTTTTTGAAATGGATATGGCTGCTGTTTATAAGGTCGTCGAAGAGAGGACGGCACTTGGCAAAACAGGAGAAGCTATAGTAGCGAAAAAAATCAATAATGAACTGGTTTATCTAAGTCCGCTCAAGTACGAAAAGAACGGTATTCTTATAAAAAAAATAAAAATTGGAGATAAATTGGCCGTACCACTCCAAAACGCGGTTCAAGGAAAGACAGGCGCAGGCATTGGAATTGATTATCGCGGGGAGCAGATAATAGCGGCGTGGGAATATTTGCCGACGCTGGGCTGGGGAATGGTTGTCAAGATAGATACTTCGGAAGCTTTTAAGAGCGTAAGAGATTTAAGAAAAGTTGGAATTATTACATTAATCGGGATTTTTCTGGCATCGGGTATAGTAGCATTTTATGTCTCTCGCTCAATTACAAAACCATTAAAATTACTTACAAGAGGAGCACAAATAATAGGCAGCGGAAATTTGGATTGCAAAGTCAGCCTCAGACAAAAAGATGAAATCGGACAGCTTTCAAGAATGTTCGATAAAATGACAAGCGATTTAAAATTAACAATGGCATCTAGAGATGATTTAGACAGGGAAGTTGCGGAGCGCAAACGCACTGAAGAGATTCTAAAACGAAGCGAAGCAAAATACCGTGAGCTTGTGCAAAATGCCAATAGCGTGATATTGCGGCTGGACAGGGATGGTAATACGACATTCTTCAATGAATTTGCGGAAAAGTTTTTCGGCTACAGTTCAGATGAGATCATAGGCAAAAGCATAAACTTAATTGTTCCACAACAGGAATCCTCTGGAAGAGATTTGAGCAGCATGATAGCGGATATCTGTAACAATCCGGATAAATACGCGAGCAATGTAAATGAAAACATCTGTAAAGACGGGCGCCGGGTCTGGATAAACTGGGCGAACAGGCCGATATTTAATGATAAAAACGAGCTAATTGAAATTCTTTGTGTGGGAACTGATATTACTGAGCTCAAAAATGCCGAAGAAAGAGTGCGCCAGAGCGAAGAACGATATCGCAGCCTCTTTGAGAACATGCTTGATGGCTACGCATACTGCAAAATGATATATGATGACAAGGGAAAGCCGATCGATGTCCTTCACCTTGAAGTTAATAAGTCATTTTCAAGACAGATGAGTGTGGAAAATGTTGTGGGCAAACGAGTTCTTGAGGTTGTTCCTGAATTGAGCCAGACTAATCCTGAAGTGTTTGAAATATTCGGACGTGTGGCAAATAATGGTGCGCCTGAACGGTTCACGATGGAAGTAAAGCCATTGAAGATATGGATTTCACTTGCGGCATATTGTACTCAAACGGGATATTTTGCCGCAATTTTTGAAAACATTACCGAACGCAAACGTGCAGAAGATGCGCTGCGGTTAAGCGAAGAAAGGCTGCAATTCGCACTTGAATCATGTCATATAGGTGCATGGGATGTCGACCTTGGGGATCATACAGCATACGAATCATTAGAGCACAGCCGGATATTCGGGTATTCAGAGGTTAAAGCCAAATGGTCGCTGGAAGAATTATTAAAACATGCGATGCCGGAATATCATGATGAAATAAGGGAGATGTTTCGTAATGCAATGGTAAATAAAACAGGGTGGTCATATGAATGCCAAATAAGGCGTGCAGACGGCGAGATCAGATGGATATGGTTTTCGGGCCGTTATTATAAAAATATATTCGGAAGGGAACGTGTCGCAGGCGTTGTGCAGGATATAACCGAACGCAAAGAGGTTCAGCAGGCATTGCAGCTGGAACGTGAGAGGCTGGATTTCGCATTGAAAGCCGGCGAGATGGGTGTATGGCGATGGGAAATTCAGGAAAACAAAAATTATGGAGATGAGCAGACTTTGCGAATGCATGGAACTACCAAAGAGAAATATGATTGCGGTATTGAAGCGTTTTTCAGACTGGTAAATCCTGAATATCACGAAAAGATAAAAGCCGCAATCGCTAAAACTTTGGAACAGAATGTACCATACGAAGCGGAATATGCGGTAACATGGCCCGATGGAAGTTTGCAGTATCTTAACGCAAGAGGAAAATTAGAGAGGGATAAAAATAGTCAGCCTTTAAGAATTCATGGCCTTGTCTGGTGTATAACCGAGCGCGTAACAAGGGAAAAAGAACTTGCCAGACTCAATAGAATGTACAAGGCGTTAAGCGACAGCAATCAGGCAATGATGCATGCCGATGATGAAATAAAATTCATGCAGGAATTAAGTAATATTATTCAGGAAGACTGCGGCTATAGTACTATTGCTATAGCCTATGCTGAAAATGATGAGTTTAAAACAATTCGTCCTGTCGCATACACAGGCATTGGAAAGAATTTTCTCAGTAATTTAAACATTTCATGGGGTGATAATATCTACGGCAATGGTGCTACAGGCCAGGCTATAAGAACAGGAAATGTTATTGTATGCCGAAACCTTTTAGCCACCCCTTCTTATGAAACCTGGCGGAATGAAATTGAAGCAAGCGGGTATAAATCTTCTATCGCGCTTCCTTTGAAGGAAAACAACAAAGCTTTCGGCGCTATTACTATTTTCTCAAAACAAGAGGACGGCTTTAATAAAGATGATATCAGCCTGCTTACTGAATTATCGAACAATCTGGCGTACGGCATAACTTTATTAAGGATTCGCATTCAGCGTGACAAAGATAGGCTGAAACTGGAACAGCTTAGCGTTGAACTAAAAAGGTCTAATACTGAGCTTGAAAATTTCGCCAATATTGTAAGTCATGACTTGCGCGAGCCGCTTCGAGCCATAACAGGCTTTATGGAACTGCTGCAAATTCAATATAAAGATAAATTGGATGATAAAGGCAAAACTTTTATCGATATGGCTATTAACGGCGGAAGGTCGATGAGGAATATGCTCCTGGGGCTGCTCGAATATTCACGCGTGCAGACTGAAGGCAAAAAATTCGAGAAGGTAAATACTAACAATAT
This sequence comes from Phycisphaerales bacterium, assembly GCA_039679715.1. Lineage (GTDB taxonomy): Bacteria > Planctomycetota > Phycisphaerae > Sedimentisphaerales > UBA12454 > UBA12454. The sequence goes on along the minus strand of JBDKUM010000230.1, from coordinate 6,034 downwards.
CGTAAAGGATGTAATTAATAATCTTAGCGCTAAAATCGTCGAGACAGAAACCGAAATCACTCATAATAAACTGCCTGTAATTAAATGCGATGATGCTCAATTTATGCAGTTGATTCAAAATCTTGTTCAAAATGCGATAAAATTCAGGAGTGAGAAAAAACCGAAAATACATATCGCTTGCAAAAGGCAGGAGTACGGCTGGCTATTTTCGGTTCAGGATAACGGCATTGGCATCGATAAGCAATATCATGAGAATATTTTTATGATTTTCCAGCGAGTGCATCGCAAAGAAGAATATGAAGGAACAGGCGTTGGTCTTTCTGTCTGCAAGCGAATAGTTGAAAGGCATAAAGGACAAATCTGGGTCGAATCCGAACTCGGAAAAGGCTCAACTTTCTTTTTTACAATTCCAGAATAAAATTCAGAAAATAAAGTAAAAGCCTCTTTTCTTTCGTTAACCGGCTGCGGTTTTGAGACTCGTATCGTAAAACGACATACGATAAACGTAACAAGCATCGCAACCGCAACCGAAAATACGTAACCATCTTAATTATCTCCCGTAGTGACAAATATGCGGTTTATTTCCGGTTGAATTTAACCAATTTTTAAATCCTTGACGATAAGAAATGACCTGTTATAATCCTTTCTTATGGATTTATACGAAGCGATTAAAAAAAGATATGCATGCAGAAGCTACGATTCAAGGCCTGTAGAGAAAGAAAAACTCGACAGGATAATTGAAGCGGCAAGGCTTGCGCCCTCTGCGAAAAATTTGCAGGATTGGCGGTTTGTTATAGTTACAGATGAAAAGCTGCGGAAAGATGTCGCGATGGCGTGCAATGAGCAGATGTTTATCGCGGCCGCACCGGCAATCATCATCGGATGCAGCAACAGCGATTATACGATGCGATGCGGCTTGAAAATTTCATCCATCGATGTTGCAATCGCGATGGAACATATCGCGCTTGCTGCAACAGCCGAAGGACTTGCCACATGCTGGATTGGTTCGTTCTATCCTGAAAAACTCAAACCTGTCGTTGGTATCCCGGACAGAGTTGAGATAATTGAAGTTATGCCAATTGGCTACCCGGCCGACAAAGAAACGCACAGGCCGCGTGAGAACGTCGAAAAAATTATCTGTTTCGACAAATGGCAACTTTAGTTTCGGATTTCGATATTCGTGTTTCGGATTTTAATTGGGGACGTGGTGTAACGGGAGCACACTGCGGTCGCATCGCAGAAATGTGGGTTCGATTCCCATCGTCTCCATTTTGAAAAACCTGTTTTCTTGAAATATAGAAAGCAGGTTTTTTTTCAATCTTATGTTTCTCACATCAAATCAAGCTGATATCTGGATTAAAAAAATAACCGGTTAAAAAATAGTGTGTAACTTACGCATTAATTTCTCTCGCCTAATGAGAAAATTGCCCTCATTTTTTTATTAATTTCGCACCTTTTTTTTGTGCAAATTAGTTACACATGTTTCTTATTCCATTTTTGTAATATTTATCATTAAAACGCTTCAAACTGCACTTATATGCATTGACTTATTTCTTCAAAAATAATAAATTAAGGTATAGATATTGATATTAAAAGTATGCTTGCCTTGTTATTGGAGGGACTATGGAAAAGAAGATCGGTGTTTTGCTCGCGCTGACATCAATGTTTGCCGCATCCGCAATCGCTGAATTGCTCACAAACCCAGGCTTTGAAAATAATATGACCGGCTGGTCTGTCATCACCAGCAATGGCAATGTGTCATCCTCAACAACCGCGCACTCTGGAGCAAAATCCTCCAAGTTTGAAACCGGCGATAAAGATTCACCATATTCGGGATACGTTTACGCCAGCCAAACTATTGCTTATGATAATTCATCAGAATATACATTGTCTGTTTATGCTCGCGATAACTGGTCGAATGGCGATCCTCCGATGGCAAATGCCATTACTTTGAAAATTGAGTATTATAATGCTTCATCAGCTTTGTTGCGAAGCGATGTGCAATTATCAGCTTTGCCAAAAGATGGTGCCTGGCATTTTTATACTTTCACATCTACAGACATTCCGCAGGGCACCGCGACTCTTAAAATTACTATTGGCACCACGCAGGATACTGAATGGATGAAAAGCGTTCTCTTTGATGATGCCTCGCTGACTGGCATAATTATAATTCCGCCCGAGCCGCACACAGGTGATTTGAATAATGATTTAAATGTCAATATGCTTGATTTCGGTTTGTTCGCAGATGATTGGCGGCAAACCGCTGTTATCGCGGATTTGGTAGATATATCGAATAATTGGCTAATGGATTATTCCAGCCTGCTTACAATCAAGCCGTCAATGCAGTCGGTTGAAAAATATGGGTATGTCTCCTTCGATATTAATTCAGTCGCACCATTTACAAACCAATATAATCCCGATGATATTCGTGTCGATATAATTTTCGATACGCCTGATAGTAGCCAAATAATATTGCCGTGTTTTTATGTTTCCGGTAATGCCGCCGCTTCAAAATGGCAGGGGAGATTTACACCGCAGAAAACAGGACAGTATTTATTTCAGGCAAAAGTTTTTGTTGATGGCGATCTTGACGGCATTTCTGAAAAGTCTTATTTGAATGTTTCAGAATCCGACAAAGATGGCATCCTGCATAAAAATCCGAGTTCGTACTATTTCTTTAAATTCGATTCAGGAAAAACATTTAGAGGCATAGGCGAAAACGTAGCATGGGATACGCGTTCTTACAACGGCCAAACGTATTCATACGAATATCTGTTTCCGCGCCTTGGAAACAATGGCTGCAACTTCGCCCGTGTATGGCTCTGCCATTGGAATATACCGTTGGAATGGGCAAGTATTGGTCGTTATACGGAAACTGCCGCTGCGAAACTGGATGCGGTTCTTGCACTGGCGGAGCAAAACGGTTTGTATTTAACAGTCTCGCTGGATACCTATTCAGCTTTTAGAGCATTGGAGGATCCCACATGGGGCGGCGGCGACGATTGGCTGCGTAATCCCTACAACGTCGCAAACGGCGGTCCTTGTACGAGTGCCTCGGCATTTTTCACTAATACAACTGCAAAAAAAATGTATAAAAACAAACTGCGTTATTTCATCGCCCGCTGGGGATACAACCCGCACGTAGGCGCAATCGAATTTTTCAATGAGGTTGACCATTTATACAATGATGGCGATGCAAAGGTGCCCGCAGCGGATATAGTTTCGTGGCACGAGGAAATGTCAACATACCTCAAGGCTCTCGACCCGTTCAAACATTTGGTTACGACAAGTTTCAGTTACAAGTGGATGCCAGATTTGTGGAACGTAAGCAATTTGGATTTTACACAAACTCATCCTTACGGTACAACAACAGGCGCTTACAGTACCATTACTTCATACGAAAATAATTTTAGTAAACCTTATGTTATGGGCGAATTCGGATACAGTTGGGAAAATGCCGGAAACAGCTCGAATCATTATTTATTCAGACGCGAACTGCACATGGGTATGTGGCGCGGTATGTTCTCCCCAACTCCGATTCTGCCAATGGTATGGTGGTGGGAAAATCTTGCATATAATAACGATTGGGATGTTTTCGATGCGACCGCTTTGTTCGCAAATCAAATGACAAGCGATAGCCTCGGCAATCTTTCAAATTTATCTGTAAACGCAGGCTCAAGCATCGAAGCGATGGGCGTTAAGAATACCAGCAAAATGTATGCCTGGATGCTGAATAAGACAACTTCAACGCTCACAGGTGCTGTGCTGACAATCTCGAATGTAACTAATGGAAATTATCAGTACAGATTTTATAACACCTGGCTGGGTACTTATACTGCACCGACATCGTATAATGTTACTAACGGAACTATGCAAATTACATTGCCTTCAATGCCGGCTGATAATGATATAGCTTGTGAAATAACGCGATTGTAATGTCATTGCGAGGATGTTTTTGTGGCTTGACACAAAAACGACGAAGCAATCTCAGGTTTTCGAATTAGTAGAATCCTTATTTATTGCACGCTCTCCAGTTCCTGCCAGCGAGCGTATGCATTGTCAAGCTCTTTGCGCAACTCTACCGCCTTTGCGCCGACAGCAGCGGCATCGTTTCCTTTTTTATAAAATGCCGGGTCTGCCATAGTTTCATGAAGCTGCTTTAATTCATTTTCCAGCTTTTCAATTTTATCAGGCAGAGATTTTAATTCCTGTTTCTCTTTATAGCTCAACTTGCGAACTTTCTCTTTTTCTTCAACAGGTTTCACGGGCTTTGAAGTATTTTCAGGTTCAGGTTTGAGCATTTCATTTCTCTGCCGAACCCAATCATCATAACCGCCTACATATTCTTTAACTGTCGCAGGTTCATCAAAGGAAATTATACTTGTTACAACATTATTTAAAAATTCCCTGTCATGGCTGACAATCAATACCGTCCCCGGGTAATCGATCAAAACCTCTTCGAGCAAATCGAGTGTCTCAATATCAAGGTCGTTTGTCGGTTCATCCATTACAAGCACATTCGATGGCACGCTGAAGAGTCTCGCAAGCAAAAGGCGATTGCGTTCACCGCCTGAAAGATTCGATAGGGGGCTTAAGCATTGATCCGGCGTAAAAAGAAAATCCTGCAAATAGCCGACAATATGCCGCCTTGCACCATTGATTTCGATCGTCTTGTTCCCGCCCGCGATATTTTCATACACGCATTTTTCATAATCAAGCTCCGCATGAAGCTGGTCGAAATACGCTATCTCAAGATTGGTTCCATGCCGAACGGAACCGCTCACAGGCTTAAGCTGCTCAAGAAGAATTTTCAGCAGTGTAGTTTTCCCGCAACCGTTAGGTCCGATGATTCCGATTTTATCGCCTCGCATTATAGTTGATGTAAAATTCTTTATCAGCGGTTTGTTTTCGTACGAAAAAGAAATATCTTTAGCCTCTATAACAAGTCTGCCCGACTGCTGAACATCATGCAATTGAATACGGACATTGCCGATTTGTTCTCTGCGGTCTCTTCGTTCTTCACGCATTTTTTTCAGTGCACGAACTCTGCCTTCATTACGGGTGCGTCTTGCCTTAATGCCTTTGCGAATCCATATTTCTTCCTTGGCAAGTCTCTTATCGAATAAAGCTTCTTCAGCCGCCTGCGCTTCATTCGCGATATCCCTTCGCTCAAGAAAAGTATCATAATCGCATGCATAATTTATAACCAGGCCTCTGTCAAATTCCAGAATTCTCGTCGCAAGTTTCCGTACAAACATTCTGTCATGACTGACGAAAATTAATGTCCCTTTATAGTTCGCAAGAAATTCTTCAATCCATGTAATAGTTTTGATATCGAGATGGTTCGTCGGCTCATCCAGAAGCAGCACATCAGGGCTGCGAACAAGAGCCTGTGCAAGCAGGGCACGCCTCTTCATTCCCGCCGACAAACTATCTGCCGCCGCTTTGGAGTCCAGCTCCATATTCTGTATTATATCTTCAACATATTTATCTATCTGCCAGCCGTCACATGCGTCAATTTGATGCTGAAGATTCTCCAATTTTTTCAGCAGCGAAACATTATCATGATCAGTCGCCAACTTCTCTGCGACAATGTGATATTCAGCTAAAATCCCGCCCTTATCTCCTAGTCCTTCCGAAACCAGCTCGAATACGCTTCCATGAAGTTCAGCAGGCACATCCTGCGTTAGTCCAGTTATTGTCATTTTCGGCATTCGCGAAAAAATGCCTTTTTCAGGGCTGATAACGCCCATTATCAGCTTCATGAACGAAGTTTTCCCAACCCCATTGCGTCCAAGCAGACATATTCTTTCGCCTGCTTCGAACTGCAAAGTTATATTCTCAAGCAAAGGCCTGCCCCCAAAACCAATGCTTATATCCTGCATTCCAATTACTGCCATAAAAATTGTTTCCAGTCTACCTGTTCATTTTGTAATTCAATAAACCGCTATTCTAAACATTAAATGCATTTTGCACAAATAATTGTTCTTAATATGCAAAATTGCACATAATCTATAGATTTACATTGATATCA
>JBDKUM010000229.1:0-33169 GCA_039679715.1 Phycisphaerales bacterium | reverse complement strand
AATGAGCAATTTTTAACCGAGTTTGAGAGTTCTGCACAATCATTATTAAATGCATACACAGACATGCATTTAATTTTAACATCAGATCAAAGAGCTGCGTTCGGCAGTCAATTGCTTGAAATTAATGGAGATAAATTCGATTTTAGGCAAGTTGTAAAAATATCCCCCGGTGCAGATGCGAATTTATATTTTACAGATTATCGTAATTCTCTCGAAAATAAATTCCCAATGAATGACGTTTTAGGCAGACTTACGCATCTGGTACAAACCGAAAATTGCTCTTTGAAAATGGCCGACAAATTTAAATGGTCCGATTTTGAAAAACCATCAAAAGACCGCATCTATAGCATCCCCAACGATGTTTATTTCTATTCAGTTTTAGATACCGGCAAATTGCATTGTGTAATCTTTCGTACAAGCAGGTTCCCAATGGAAACCGAAAGCATTTTCCAAACTTTGTTTTTAATGAAAGTCGGAAACAAATTTATCTCGGAAGATTTCAATATATGGATTACCGGCATGCCGGGTGCCAGGCCCAAAGGTGAAATGCTGCTTGAAATGCCGTTATCAAGCCAATATAGTCCCGATTTGAAAATTGCACTTTACCCGAAGAATGATAATTTCCTCGTCGAGTTTGCGGGCAAAAGAAAATTAATGTATCTCTGGACTGTTTCAATTGTAATTATCGCTATGCTCTCGGTTACAGCCTTGGCAGGCAGAAATATTTTCAGACAGGCGAAATTCAATAAACTCAAAAACGATTTCATCGCTACCATCACCCACGAACTTAAAACGCCCCTTTCGTCCATGCGTGTGCTTGTGGATACGCTGCTGGAAGGCAAATGCAAAGACAAACAGCACGAAACCGAATACCTGCAATTGATTTCAAAGGAAAACGCTCGTTTAAGCAGGCTGATCGATAATTTCCTCACATTTTCAAGAATGGAACGCAACAAACAGGTATTCGATTTTTGTCCTGTAAGCCCTGCCGAAATCGCCAAGGCCGCTGCAGAGGCCGTACATGCCAAATTTGAAAACGCAGGCGTAAATTTCAAAGTTGATATTGCAAAGCCCCTGCCAACGATTATTGCCGACAAAGACGCGATAACAACAGTGCTGGTAAATCTTCTGGACAATGCATATAAGTATTCTTATGATAATAAACAAATCGAGTTGAAGGTTTTTTTGGAGAATTCAGATATTTGCTTTGCGGTAAAGGATAACGGCATAGGCTTGACCGGCAGGCAGATGAAGAAAATATTCGAAAGATTTTATCAGGTCGATACCAGCCTTTCCAGACGTGCCGAAGGCGCCGGCCTGGGCCTTTCGATTATAAAATTCATTGTCGATGCCCATAAAGGCAAAATTAACGTTGAGAGTAAAATCGGAAAAGGAAGCCAGTTTTCTGTTATGTTAACCACGAATAAATACTAATAAAAATATTTTTTTAATCGCTGATTTCGCGGATTACACTAATTATAAAACTGACCTTTTGGACTGGTTTGAATCATTAAGTAAATCAGTGAAATCTGCGTAATCTGTGATAAAAAGGTCCGTGCCTTCGTGGCTAAGGAGAAAAAATGAAAAAAATCATATTTGTAGTTTTCGTTTCAATCGCATTCGTATTTGCCGGCTGCAATCCCAAAGAGAAATACAAAAGAACAGTTGAGATGCCGCTGCCAATTACAGCAAACCAGAAATTAATCGTCTCTACCGATGTCGGATCAATAACCATTAATGAAAGCAATTTGCCGCAGCCGAATCTAAAAGCTGAAATTACCGGCAAGGGTGAAACTCTCGAACAAGCACAAAAAGTCGCGGAAAGTGTTAAAATTAAAATTGAAACTCAAGCCAATGGCGATATATGCCTTAAGATTGATAAACCCTTTGAAATTAAAAGTGATTGGCTGATTGTCGATTATACATTAAACGTCCCCACAGATATTTCTCTCGATTGCAGAACCGATGTCGGCTCAATCACGATTAAAGACATTAAAGGCGATATTTACGCCTCGTGCGATGTAGGCTCGATTAATTGCGACAATGTCAGCGGAAATCTCAAACTCCAAACAGATGTCGGCGATATCCATGCAAAATGCGCAAACGATTCCAACTGCCTTGTAAAAACAAATATTTCAACTGACGTAGGCAGCATACATTTTAAAGGACCGGAGAATATGTCTGCTAAAATTGCCGCTTCCAGCGATGTTGGTAAAATTAATTCCGCACAGCCCGGCACAAAACAAAAAGACGGCTGCGAAGAAAGTTTTAACGGAACAGCAGGCTCCGGCCAAGGCGATATAAGACTTTCAACCGATGTCGGCTCTATTGATATCGAATAAAAAATATTATATTAAATCACTGATTACGCTGATTACACAGAAATGAATTAAAATAAAATCAGTGAAATCCGCGCAATCTGCGATAAATAAAAAAATGGAAACAGTTTTAATAATTGAAGATGATTCGTCGATGATGCGAGGCTTGAAAGATAACTTCGCCTATGTTGGATACAATGTCATTACCGCATCTGACGGCGAAAAAGGGCTTGAGGCCGCGATTGAAGCAAAGCCTGATTTAATCATTCTCGATATTATGCTGCCCAAAATCAACGGCTTTGAAATTTGCCGGCTTATCCGAAAAGAAAAACTGGATATGCCTATAATAATGCTCACCGCCAAAGGCGAAGAATCGGACATAATTTTAGGTCTTAATCTCGGCGCAGACGATTACGTAACTAAACCATTTAGCATCAAAGAACTTCTGGCGCGTGCTGGTGCGTTTTTGCGAAGAAGAAAATCAAAAGAAAAGGAAGCCTATAAGTTCGGCGATTTTCATTTCGATATTTCCGCCCGCAAGCTTTCGAAAAAAGGAACCGAAATCGAGCTTTCGCCCAAAGAATACAAGCTTCTGGAATTTTTCCTCAAAAAACAAGGCAAAGCTTTGACTCGTGATGAAATTTTAAATGCCGTTTGGGGCTATAATAGTTTTACAGGCCATCGCAGCGTCGATAGATTCGTAACCACCTTGCGAAACAAAATCGAACCAGATGTAAACAATCCCACCTTCATACACACCCTCCGAGAAATAGGCTATAAATTCGCCGATTAAATTCAAGGAATGTAGTATGATTTTTTAAGTAAATTCCTTTAATCACAAAAAGCTAAAAGAAAATACAATATTCACAAACTATATTGAACGTATTTTAATACTATAGTACTCCTATGAGTTTGGTATGAATATACAAAAAAGCGTTATAATCTTGTTTTTCTTCTCAAATTTGGCTTTTTCTGATGTTAATTCACCAACAACGCTCGATGAATATATCACCATTGCAACCTCCAACAATGCCGAACTAAGTGCGCGGTATGAAGAATACAAAGCTTCGCGTGAACAAATTATTCAGGCAAAAACTCTCCCGGACCCAACGCTTAAATATGGTTATGCAACCGAAGAAACCCCGACCAGAAGCACTTTTGAAGTAATGCAGGAAATTCCCTGGTTTGGGACAATCGAATCCAGAAAAAATTATGCTTCCGCCCTTTCGAGTGCGGCCATGAAAAGATACGATGCCAAGAGACTTGAGATTCTCAATAATTTAAAACGCTGGTTTTACGAATACAGCTTTCTTTATAGTTCCGTAAATATAACTATTGAAAATATGAATCTTGCCCGCCAACTGGAAAGGGTTGCGCGAGAAAAATACGCAACGATGACTACAGAGCATCCCGACATAATCAAAGCACAGATCATACTCGCCAATTTAGAATACAACAAACAAAACTTAAAAGCGTATCGTCAGCCTCTTGTAGTAAAGCTCAACAGCATCCTTAATCGAGATCCATCTGCTGGGCTTAAATGGCCTCAAAAGCCAATTTATCAGCCGGTTTCGCTGAATTTCGACATTGTTAATACTCTCGTTATGCAGAATAATCCAGACCTTATCGCAATGAACTATGATGTAGCCGCTGCAAGGAGTGAAAGAACATTAGCTGAAAAAAAGTTTTATCCAAATCTGGGTCTTGGCGTAGCTATTGATGCTGGTATGGGCAGAGACGGCCATTCGCGTGTTATGCCGGTCGTAGCAATAAATATTCCGCTTTGGCGTAAAAGTTATGATGCCGGCGAAAGAGCCGCCGACGCAATGGTAAATAAATCTGTTAAAGAAAAAAAACAACGTCAAAATGATTTATCCGCAGCTGCGCAGCAATCGCTGTACGAACTTGAAGACAGCACAAGAAAAATCCATCTTTATAAAGATATTTTGATACCTAAATCAAAAGAACATTTCATCGCTGCTCAAAATTCTTATCAAACCGGCACTTCTGATTTTTTGACAATGCTCGATTCTCTGCAAAGTCTTTATGGATATCAGCTTTTGTATGAACGGGCGATGGCGGATTACGCCCAGAAGCTCGCGGAACTTGAAATGCTTACAGGCGTAGAACTATCTAAAAAATTTCCCGAAATTAAATTATCATGGAATCCGGAAAGGAACACAAAATGAAATCACTGCTTATCGCACTTTTACTAGTTATTGGTTTATTCTTCATTGGCTGCAAAGAACAAACACCAGCTGCTGCCCCCCAACAAACTATTCAGCAGGCAGTACCTGCAGCATCTGCGGAAACAACCGAACAAACAATCTGCCCGGTCATGGGTAACCCTATAGACAAAAATATCTTTGTCGAGTATCAGAGCAAAAAGGTTTATTTTTGCTGCAAAGGATGCTCGGATGAATTTCAAAAAGACCCTCAAAAATATTTGAGCAAGCTTCCGCAATTCAAAGAATAAAAATGAGAATAAAAAAAAGCATCATAGCGGTTTTAATTTTGGTGATTGCAGTCGTCTGGTATGTCGAACGAAGAATGACCGCGCCAAATTCGAACGACGCATCAATTAAAAATATTTATTATTGCCCTATGCATCCGACATTCACCTCGGGCAAACCCGGCCTTTGCTCGATTTGCGGAATGAGCCTTATAAAAAAGCAGCAAGCATCGCCAGTCGAGCATTCGCAGGACAAAAATAAACCTTCAAGCCAGCGCAAAATATTGTACTATCGTAATCCGATGAATCCCAATGTTACTTCTCCTGTACCAATGAAAGATGAAATGGGGATGGATTACGTTCCGGTTTATGAAGATAAATCCGAATCCGGAGAATCGGTGACAGGTAAAATTAAAATATCTCCTCAAAAACAACAGCTCATTGGCGTAAAAACTGAAAAGATCAAAATGCAGCCGCTCGAAGGACAAATTTTAACAGTTGGAATTGTTGCCTATGATCCGGATTTATTCGTTGCTCAACAGGAATATTTGCAGTCACTTCAAACACGTAAAACGATGGAGTCCGGGAGCTTAAAGTATTCGGACGAGCAGCTAAGTCTTATCGTTAATGCGTCTAAACGCAAGCTTATACTTTTAGGAATGAGTGAAGCGGAGATTTCGCAGCTCGAAAAATCAGGTAAGCCGCAGCAATATTTATATTTGCCGCAGGATGGCAAAGTCTGGGTTTATATTACAATTTATGAATATGAAATGGGTCTTGTGGAGCCAAACCAGCCTGTGCAGGTACAAACCGCCGCTTATCCCGGCAAATTTTTTGAAGGCGAAATTATTTCTGCCGCTCCAATTCTCGGCAAACAAACCCGTACGCTAAAGGTTCGCGCAATTGTCAATGATTCGGCTGGTGAACTAAAACCGGAAATGTACGTTGATGTAAAAATAAATTATAATCTTGGTGAAAAGTTGGTGGTTCCTGCTGATGCGATTTTAAACAGCGGAACAAAGAAAATTGTTTTTATCGCAAAACCTGACGGCTATTTTCAGCCTCGGCAAATCGATTTGGGACACAAGGCAGGAAATTTCTATGAAGTGCTCAAGGGATTGTCAGAAAACGATACCGTTGTAACCTCCGGCAATTTTTTGATCGATTCCGAATCGAAACTCAATACCGTATTAGGGCAGATGTCAGACCAGAATTCCACTGAAAACAAAGTACACACAGGTCACTGATGATAGCGAAGATAATAGAATTTTGCGCTAAGAACAAATTTATAGTCATATTCTTCGCGATAGCTGCGATAATCGGTGCTCTTTATTGCATAAAAAATATACCACTCGATGCGATTCCCGATCTTTCAGATACGCAGGTTATCATCTATTCGCAATGGGACAGAAGCCCGGACATTATCGAAGACCAGGTAACATATCCGATTGTTACAGCAATGCTCGGCGCACCGAAAGTCAAAGCTATTCGCGGCTTTTCAGATTTCGGCTACTCGTATGTTTATGTCATTTTTCAGGATGGCACAGATATTTACTGGGCCCGAAGCCGAACACTCGAATATCTTAGCAAAATAACTCCCCGCCTTCCGGATGGCGTTCAAACAGAGATGGGCCCTGATGCGACAAGCGTCGGCTGGGTCTATCAATATGCTCTTGTTGATAAATCCGGGAATAACAGTCTTGCCGATTTAAGAAATTTTCAGGATTGGTATCTTCGTTATTGGCTGCAAAGCGTGCCCGGCGTTGCGGAAGTTGCCGCTGTCGGCGGTTTCCAAAAACAATATCAGGTAAACATCAATCCCAACGCGCTGCTTGCCTACAATATTCCGCTAACAAAAGTTGTTAATGCTGTCAAGCAAAGCAACAATGATGTCGGTGCCCGCCTGCTGGAAATGTCCGGCACAGAATATATGATTCGTGCCAAAGGTTACATCAAATCTCCGCAGGACCTTGAAAACACGGTTATAGGCGATTACAATGGCGTGCCGATTCTCATAAAAAATGTTGCGGATGTTGTTCTCGGCCCAGACATTCGCAGAGGCATCGCAGACTTAGACGGTCAGGGAGACACTGTCGGCGGAATCATTATTATGCGTCAGGGAGAAAATGCTCTTAACGTAATCGATCGTGTAAAAGCCAAAATCGAAGAGATAAAACCTTCGCTGCCAAAAGGCGTTGAAATTGTTACAACTTATGATCGTTCCGGTTTAATCACTAACGCGATTGACAACCTTAAGCATAAACTAATCGAAGAAATAATTATCGTAAGCATTGTAATCCTGATTTTCCTTTGGCATTTTCCATCCGCTATAATTCCGATTGTTACAATTCCAATCGCTGTAATCTTATCGTTCATACCAATGTATGGAATCAAACTGACCTCAAACATTATGTCGCTTTCCGGCATCGCGATTTCCATTGGAGTTCTCGTCGATGGTGCAATAGTCGAAGTGGAAAATGCGTATAAAAAATTGCAGCTCTGGGATGCCGGCGGTCGAATAGGCGATTTCCATGAAATCCGCCTCAACGCTTTAAAAGAAGTCGGTCCTTCTGTTTTCTTTTCGCTTCTCGTTATCGCAGTTGCATTTCTGCCGGTCTTCACTCTCGTTGATCAGGAAGGCCGATTGTTCAAACCGCTCGCTTACAGCAAAAACCTCGCAATGGCAATAGCCGCAATTCTGGCAATTACACTCGACCCGGCATGCAGAATGCTATTTACGAGAATGGACTATAAACATTTCAGGCCAAGATGGCTTTCGAATTTATATAATGCAATTACAGTTGGGAAATATTACCCCGAAGAAAAACATCCCGTCAGTAAAATCCTTTTTGCCGTTTATGAACCGACCTGCAATTTTGTACTCGAACATCGCAAGCTCACAATAACTCTTGCGATTTTACTTTTATTAATCACCGCTCCCGTTTATTTTTTATTGGGTTCTGAATTTATGCCCCCGCTCAATGAAGGAACGATTTTATATATGCCCACCACCCTGCCGGGGCTGTCCGTGACTGAAGCGGCAAACATTTTGCAGATACAGGATAAAATTTTGATGTCATTCCCTGAAGTCGAGCGTGTTTTTGGCAAGGCAGGCCGGGCAAATAGCTCAACCGATCCCGCTCCGTTTTCAATGATGGAAACAACCGTGATGCTCAAAGATAAAAAGAATTGGCCAAAAGGTCAGACTTGGGACAAGCTCATTGCCGAAATTGACCAGAAAATGCAAATCCCCGGCGTAACAAACGCATGGACAATGCCGATAAAAGCCCGCATTGACATGCTCTCTACAGGTATTCGAACACCTATCGGAATAAAAATATATGGTTCAAACCTCAAAGAAATTGAAAAGATTGGAATTGAGCTTGAAAAAATTATCAAGCCGCTGCCAAATACACGCAGTGCTTATGCTGAAAGAGTTTCAGGCGGCTATTTTATCGATTTCACACTCAAGCGAGACCAACTCGCCCGCTTCGGTTTGACTATTCAGGATGCCGAGGAAATAATAATGTCCGCAGTAGGAGGAGAAACTCTTACTACCGCTATTGATGGCCCGCAGCGATACAGCGTAAACGTTCGTTATGCCCGCGATTTTCGCGATGAACTCGAAAAACTCCAGCGTGTTCTTGTCCCCACAATGTCCGGCTCGCAAATTCCTCTGGCGCAATTGGCCGACATAAGCGTAAGTCTCGGCCCATCTATGATTCGAGATGAAAATGGAATGATGGCAGGTTATGTTTATGTCGATACCGGAATTTCTGACATTGGCGGTTATGTCGCAAAAGCAAAATATGCAGTTTCACAGCATATCAAATTGCCCCCCGGCTATTCACTTCAATGGAGCGGCCAGTTTGAAAACATGATTCGCGTAAGAGAACGCCTGACAATCATAATTCCGCTTACGATTCTCATCATTTTCATTTTGCTTTACATAAATACAAAAAGTGTTGTCAAGGCCGGCATTGTTATGCTCGCCGTTCCATTTTCATTAATTGGTGCGATTTGGCTGCTTTATATCTTACAATATAATATTTCAATTGCCGTTTGGGTCGGCATGATTGCATTGATGGGCCTCGATGCCGAGACAGGCGTGTTCATGCTTTTGTTTCTTGATTTATCATATAATGATATGGTCGCCAAAGGAAAAATGAAAACATTTACCGATCTTAAAGAAGCCATTATTCACGGTGCGGTCAAACGTATCCGTCCCAAAATGATGACGGTAATGGCAATGTTCATGGGCCTTCTTCCTATTATGTGGTCAATGGGAACCGGCGCCGATATGATGAAGCGTATCGCCGCACCGATGATTGGCGGTATTTTCACAAGTTTTATTCTTGAACTGCTTGTTTATCCTCCTATTTACGCTATCTGGAAATTGCGTGAAATAAACAAATCCAGGTGATGCATCTATCTAGCCCTGAGTTATTTACGTTTGTTCAGTTTCTGATTCTAAATGAAGAATATGGAATAAGCGATGTGCGACCGGCATTACAAGGATACTTGCGATGCCTATAAAAACCAATCCTGAAAAAAGTGCATAGCACCCCGCAAACAGCTTAGCTGACGTATTATGCAATTCATCAACCGGCCCCATACCACCCAGAATCATTGATGCGTTTAGAAATGAATCAAGCAGTGAAAGTCCCGCAAAATAATGATACCCTGTGATACCAATTCCCAAGGCAGCTGCTACTAGACCGGCAGCAAACAAAGCATGTCGCAAAAAGCGATAAATGAATTGCCTGAAAGGCAGCAGTGGCTGATAATGATGTTCATACATCGCTTAAATCGCCTAAATATTAATTATTAATTATTTCGGCTCGATTCGTTCTTCTTCGGGCAAATGTTTACCGCTGATATGAATGATAACTCCGGGAATGGAAGTCAGCAGCCAGATTATTCTCTGTGCAAGACCAAGCCCAAGCCCCTGTTCGCTCGTTACCGCGGCAACCTTGCTGAACATTTCTCTAAGTCCGAGTTCCACTACACCCGCTCCGCCGATACTTATAGGAATTATTCCCATTATCCACGACAGCGGGAAAAATATAAAATAATATTTCAAATTCGCCTCAATACCAAGATTTCTGCCGACAAGGTACAACGCCGTAATCGGAAGAGCCTGGCATGTAAAACCAAGTGCTAATGCAAACAACAGAGTAAACGGTTTGCTGCAATACAGTTTTATCGCTGTTATAAACCTGCTGCTCCACATTTTCCATTTCAGCATAAAAATAAAACCATACTTGAAAAGTATCGGTCTGAACCTTCGGATTTTATACATTGCGAATAAAGTTATGCCCGCAAGCACAAAAAGGATTACTACAGCCAAAACTGCTTTGATTAAAGTTGGAATAATATCAAACTCGAATTTAAGTTTTGTATCTCCGCCCGGCATGAACCAGTAAGCAACGAAAATAATCATAAACGTGCAGATCATTCCCATTATCCTGTCAACCAGAACGCTCAATGCCGCTTCCATTTTTTTATCCGTATGCTTTGTAACATACCACATCCGCAGCGCATCGCCTCCGACCGAACTGGGAAGGCAAATATTATAATACAGTCCGACAAAATGAAGTTTCATCGCCTGAACATATTTAATTGAAATATCCTGTATCTTGAGCAGCAGCAGCCAGCGGAAAACAAATACTAATTGTCCCGCAAGACTCATCACTATCGCAGCGGCAATTACAATTGGCTTTAATTTGCTGAAATTAACAAACATCTGTTTCATATCCACGCCGCGAAATGCGAGGTAAAACGCCCCCGCCGCCACCAGCAGCCTGATAATATTCATCGTATGTTTATTCTTTTTAGTTACTTCTGCCAAAAACTTTTCCTTTAAATTTGAATTAAATTATGATAATCTGTTAAAGATTATTAATCAAGATTTAAAGGAACTAAAATTGTCAGCGAGCAAAGAAATTGAACTGGGAATAAATTTTGAACCAAAATTTGACAGCAGCGGCCTTATTACCGCAATCTCACAGGACGCAAAAACCGGCGAAATCCTCATGGTAGCCTACATGAACAAAGAAGCACTCGATCTGACAATCCAGACAGGCAACGCTGTCTTCTACAGTCGAAGCAGAAAAAAACTCTGGAAAAAAGGTGAAGAATCAGGCCACGTGCAAAAAGTAAAACAAATTCTCGCCGACTGCGACCAGGACTGCTTGATTTTAAAAGTCGAAGTCGACCAGGGTCAGTGCCACTGCGGCTATCAGTCATGCTTCTACCGTGGATTAAAGAAAGGCACCGCTTCACAATTGGAATTCATCGCCGAAAAAGTCTACGACCCCGAACAGGCCTACAAGAAAAAATGAACCAGTTCCTATCTGGAAAGGCTCTTGACGGTGCTTTGCCACATATAATCAAGAAGAAGCAGGAATGAGACAAGGGCTATTTTCGTCATTTGCCAACTGGTGAGAAGACCTCCATTGTGTATAGTTTTAAATACCTTAACAACTTGCTGCGGTCGATACCAAAAACGACGGCGAATCCGATTGCGAATCTTTTTTAATCTCTTCCTGTCGAACTCTTTGGAATAGATGTTTCCCTTTTCGTTGATCCAGTAGCCGGGCGTACTTTCAACCAATTCTCGCAACGGTGTGAACTTATCCACGCGAAGCTTGCTTAGGTTAATCATATGCACACCAAGCTCCCTGGCAAAGTCAGGTATAGCCATCATTTCTTCTTCAGTCTCACCAACATTCCCATAGATAAAGTATGCGTGGTAAAAGAATGGGAAATTTCTAAATACTTTAAAAGCATCTCGAATCTGCTGCGTATTAAAGCCCTTGTTCATCTGTTCGAGCATTCTGTCGCTTGCCGATTCAATACCCATCAGCATTACTCGAAATCCGGCTCGATATGCTTTTTCCAGCAACTGCGGATGTTTCGATACTTCAATCCTTGCATTAGCAAAATATAGTTTATTTATCTTTCGCTCAATAATCAAATCACATATACGTTCCGCTCGCGTCGGGTTAACAAAGAAATTGTCATCCGCGAAAATAATCATTTTGCCTCTGCTGGCTTCAATTTCATCCACAACTGATTCCGGTGTTCGAGCAACATAATCTCGCTTCTGCCCCAGAGGATTCATGCTGAATGTACAAAATTTGCATTTGTATGGGCACCCTCGTGAACCAAGGATCGTGTCAAACTCTATTGGCAGCATCTTTACGCCATGCAGAACAGGGAAATAGCTGCTTTGCCGCAGACTTCGGTCAGGTGGTAAAATATCTTCAATTGGTTGCAGCGGCCTATTGGGATTGTGAACGACTTTGCCGTCACGTCTGTATGACAAGCCGGCAATCTGTTCCCATGGCACTCCGTCCGCCAGTTCTTGAATAGTCTGCTCTCCTTCGCCGCGAACAATAACATCTACATTGCTGCATCGCTCAAAAATCTCATCTACTTTATCCGTGGCCTCCCTCCCGCCAACAACGGTCATTATACCAGGAGGTAATTGGTTTATATATTTACAGACTTTGTCGTATTGTGCCCTCCAACCAATACTGATACAAACCAAATCGATGTTTTGCGAAATGAATTCATTCATCTTTTCTACCGGCTGCAACTGTCTCTTATGGCGAAGATCAATCAAGCTGATTTCCTCAACGTGGCCTTTTAATGCTGTCGCTATATACTCTAATCCTGTCGGAGGAAAAAAGTCCAGACCGGTACCTTTGTCATTTGGGAAATAAGGGTAAATACATAATGCATGGCGATATTTGCGATTCCCTTCCTGTTCTTTATTCATGTTTAACCTTTTGCCAAAATAGTAAGCTTTTCAAAGTTTTTGATTCTATACCAATTGCACAAAAGAATATAGTATTTATTTTAATGATTTTACCGTTGGCAGAATCTGGAATTTTGAAATCCCAAACTCGCTTACGATTTTGGCAACTATCTGCTCAATCCGTTCAATACTTTTCTCATGAATCATCGCATAAACATTATAGGGCCAATCCGGAAGCGTCTGTCTTTCATAACAATGACTCACCTGCGGCAAATCACACAGGAATTTCGCCGCCGCCCCACCTGCCCGCAAACAAACCAACGCATTATAATTTTCAGGCGGATTATGCCTCTTCACCGCTTTTGAATCCACCTTGTATCGCACCGTTGAAGGAAAGGAATAAAATTCCGTATTAAATTTTTCCGAAAGCTCTTTCAGAATCGCATTTACATTTCCCGATTTAAGCGTGAACCATAAATTAAAATGATGCTTTCGCAAATAGTTATGCGAAACATTGCCCAGCGAATTTATTGCTTCAGCCGCCTGCTCGATTCTATCATCTTCGATGTGAGCCGCTGCCAAAGTACTAACCTCACCAACAAAAGAACACAGCGGATCAGACCCCATATAATCTCCGCTCTGCGCAAAAGCTCTCGCCCTGCATCCGCCGCAAATTTGCACATGCTCGCAGCCGCCGCATTTACCGGCAAAATTTTTCGCACGTATAGAATTCAGCAGTTTCGAATGCTCCCATATATCGCCGAAATTTCCAATCTTTAAAATATTACCTGCCGAAATTTTCAAAAATCCGCACGTCTGCACATCACCCGTTCTGCTCACAAACGCAAAATCGTTTGCCGCAAGGCATCCAAAAGCTTTTTTCTTCGATTCAGGATAAGCCTGCGAAAACACCGCTGCAAACCGCGGCGCACACGTAAACCGCACTTCAATTTTACTTACCGCCTTCAAATCCGCCGCAATCCGCAGCGTTTTTTCATATTCCTTTGCCGAAAGCGCGATATCCGAAATCTCTCTTGCCCTGCCCGCCGGCACAAGCATAAACGGATTAAAACAATACGCTCCCGCCTTTTCAGCAATTTGCGCCAGAGCAGGCAATTTTTCAGAATTAAATTTCGTTACAGTCGTATTGATCTGAAATTTTAAACCCGCTTCTTTCGCGATCTCAATCGCAGCCATAGTTTTTTCAAAAGCGCCTTTCGTCTGCCGGAATTCATCATGCACTTTCGCCGCATCAGAATCCAGCGAAAAAGACAACGTCAAAACACCCAGCTTTTTCAACCTTTGTGCTTTTTCCAAATCGAAATCATACCCGCACGTTGCAACAGATGTCGCAAGTCCGCACGAATTTGCATACTCTATAAGCTCGAAAATATCCGCACGTTCAAAAGGTTCTCCGCCCGTGAAAATAAAAACACAGCGGTTATAATCCGCAACCGCTTTAATAATTTTCTTGCAGTCATTCGTTGATAGATCGTCCGCAAAATTAGATTCTGCCGATGCCCTGCAATGCTTGCAATGCATTTTGCATTTTCCAGTCGCCTCGAACGCGACAACCCTGGGCTTTCCTATTTCGTAATCCATTTAACGACATCTTTCGCAAAATATGAAATAATAATATCAGCACCCGATCTCTTGATAGCTGTAAGAGATTCCATAATCGCCGCCTGCCTGTCTATTACACCATGAGCCGCCGCGACATTAATCATCATATATTCTCCGCTAACCTGGTAAGCAGCGATTGGCACATCAAACCGCTTTTTCGCTTCGCTAATAATATCCAGATTCGTCATCGCAGGCTTGACCATCACAATATCCGCGCCTTCATTAATATCAAGCTCAATTTCTCGCATCGCCTGCGCCGCTGAAGAAGCCGTATCCATCTGGTATGTTTTCCTGTCTCCAAACGCAGGCGCAGATTCTGCCGCGCCGCGGAAAGGCCCGTAAAATGCCGAAGCATATTTCGCCGAGTACGCCATTATCGCCGTATCTGTAAAACCATTTTCGTCAAGTGCCTCGCGAATTTCACCGACTCTGCCGTCCATCATATCCGATGGCGCAACCATATCCGCACCAGCTTTTGCATGCGAAACCGCAGTCTTAGCCAAAATTTCGCACGATGTGTCATTATCGATTTTCCCGTCTTTAATAATTCCGCAATGCCCGCTGTCTGTATACGCACAAAGGCAAACATCCGTAATCACCAGCAGGCCAGGCACAGCTTTTTTAATTTCACCAATCGCCTGCTGCACCGCTGCTTTATCATCATAAGCCTCTAAACCTTGCGAATCTTTTTTCGCAGGCAAACCGAAAAGCAATATCGCCGGCAAACCAAGCTCGTATATCTTTTTCGCTTCCGCAGCCGCCGCGTCTGGCGAATAATGAAAACATTCGCTCATTGAATCAATAGGCTGTTTGATTCCCTTGCCCGGGCATACAAAAAGCGGATAGATAAAATTATCTGCTGATAAATGTACACTGCGAACAAGTCTCCGCATTGATTCGCTTTGTCTAAGCCTTCGCATTCTTATTGGTAAATTCATAAAAATAATACCTTATTTCTTTGTGTCTTAGTGCCTTAGTGGCTGCGTAATTTCTTCGCCATTTAAATAACATTCCGGCTCAAGAACACCATCCCGCATATTTGTGCCGCAAATCTTCAGCCACTTGCACTTTTTGCATCTATCCGGAGCCAAAATCGTCTTATCGCTAAATATATCAAAATATTTTTCCAAAATCTCTTTTAAATTCTGCTTTGTAACATTGCCCATCGAAAAATTCCGCCAGAACTGGTCTGGATGAACCTCTCCGCCCGCGTCAACAGCAAAAATCTTTGTCCCTATTTTATTTCCGCCGAATTTTTTCATCAATTCGTAATTTTTTTCAAATAAAGCCGGCTTTTCCCGCCTAAGCCGGCTCAAAATATATCCGCCGTCAGCATGATTACCGACAGTCAGGACTTCATTAACCCTATTCGAATAAAGTTCTGAATATTTCAAAATATCGTTTAAAGCACTCCTAACCTGCTCTTTATTGCATTTTAAATTATTGTCAACCGCCCTTCCCGCCGAAATTAAATGGTAAAAACAAATTCTTGATATTTCATTCTCACTTGCGATTTTAAATATTTCCTCAATCTGATTGAAATTCCTGTTGGTGATTGTAAATCTGATTCCCGCTTTCAAGCCTACATCTCTGCATGCCTTTATTCCATTAATTGCACGATCAAAACTTCCTGCCGTTCAACGAAAATCATCATGCGTCTGTTTATCGCCGTCGATAGATATACCAGCATAACTCACACCAGCCGTCAAAAGTTTTTTAGCGATTTCAGATGTTATCAGGTTGCCGTTAGATGAAAGCGCACATCGCAAACCAAGGCTTTTTGAAAATTCAAGCAGTTCGAACAA
Organism: Phycisphaerales bacterium; assembly: GCA_039679715.1. Taxonomy (GTDB): domain Bacteria; phylum Planctomycetota; class Phycisphaerae; order Sedimentisphaerales; family UBA12454; genus UBA12454. The sequence goes on along the minus strand of JBDKUM010000229.1, from coordinate 17,206 downwards.
ATCCGCTCTTTCCAAAGGCTCGCCTCCGCTGAAAAGGACAACCGCCGCTTTAATATCCGCAAGCTGCCTCAAAAAATCTTTGGCCTGTCCTGTATTAAGTTCATTGCAAGCTGCCCCCGCCCTGCTGTAGCAATGCAGACAATTCTGGCCGCATTTATTCGTACAGTTATAAACAACAATCGGCCCTTTAGGCTTATCTGTGTGATAACGGAATCTGTCCGATGAACTTTCAATCCCGCAATATAATCTTGAAACATTTATCATCTATAACAAACCTTATCGCTGATTACACAGATTACACAGATCATTAAGAATGTTCATTACATTTAACGTATATCGTTTTACGACACGAGCCGCGTAACCGCAACCGTTTGACTAAAAAAATATAGTGTTTATTCGTGTTCATTCGTGGTTAATATTTCTTTCGATTTCTCTAATCAAGCCGTCTATAGTATGTTCTTTAGCCTCAACGCTTGGCTCAACTCCAAATTTCTTCAAAGTCTCCGAAGTAACAGGCCCTATCGAAGCGATTTTTATATCTTTCAAATCATCAGCATTGAATTTTTCAAAAAAGCATTTCACCGCGAAGCTGCTTGCAAATGTTATCCAATCCATATTTGTCATTTCGACCGAAGTTCCGACTTGTCGGGACGTAGCGGAGAAATCCGTTTTTTCAGTTCTCACTTTTCTGGCTGTATAAACAGCAACCGTTTGAACCTTTGCACCTGCAATCTCAAATTCTTCTGCCAACCCAGATCGCAAAAACAATATATTTTTTCCTTTTGGCTTATATTTTGCCGCAAATTCTTTCGCAAGGCTCTTTGTCGTGAACTCATCAGGCACAAAATCCGCAATCATCCCATGTTCTTCAAGCGTGCTGGCCGTTTCGCTCCCGATACATCCGATTTTCGAATCGGAAAAAACACGCCCATCCTTTTTCAATTTATGTATCGCCTTGAAAAAAAGCCGAACTCCTGTCGGGCTTGTGAAAAATACCCAATCGAAATTTTTTATTTTATCTATAACATTCAAAAATTCTCTTCTGCCCGTCAAATCCTGAATTTCAAACGTCGGGCATTCAATCGCACACGCGCCACTGGCCGCAAGTTTGCATGCAAATTCCGCATTGCCCGCACTATCGCGCGTTATTAAAATCTTTTTGCCGAATAAAGGTTTATCGCGCAGCATACTCCTGCATTTTTTGCCGACAATCAGAACCGCAGGCGGTTCGATACCCTGCCTTTCACATTCCCCTGCAATATCCGAAAGTGAAGCGAAAATAATTTTCTGATTCGCCAGCGTCGCGTTAGCAATAACAATGGCATTAGTGTTCCCATCCAAACCCGCCTGTATAAGTTTTTGGCAGATCTGTTTCATCTTCGCCACCGCCATATAAAAAACTATCGTCCCGCCAAGCCGCACCAGGCTTTTGAAATCTATTTTTATCATTTTGCCGTCAAGCGTTTGTCCTGTAACAAACGTGACAGATGATGCGGTATTCCTGTCGGTCAGACTTATACCCGCGCTCGCAGCCGCCGCCGATGCCGCCGTTATGCCGGGTATAATTTCAAAATCTATATTTTCTTCCAGCAGCATATTAAATTCTTCAGTTGCCCTGCCGAATATCGTCGGATCACCGCCTTTAAGCCGTACTATAATCTTATGCTTCTTCGCTTTCTTAACAATTATGTCGTTAATGAATTGCTGTTTCGTTTGGTCTTTGCCGACATAAATCATTTCAGCGTCGGGCGAAATATAAGCCGGCAAATCTTTGCCGATAAGTTTATCATAAAGAACGCAGTCTGCCTGTTTCAAAACAGCCAATCCCCGCACGCTGATAAGCCCGCCGCATCCCGGCCCAGCCCCAACAATATATACTTTCCCATACTTTCGCATATCTAATAGCCTCGGCCGTCAGGCCGAATCAATAATTTTGCATTTTAATTTTTTATTTTTGATTTCCTAACTAACCTTCAGTCAGTTTGAGCAGTTCCGCAGCGCCAGATTTCAAAAGTTCACTCGCCATATTTTCCGCAATTTTCTGCCATTCACTCACATGCCCTGCGGTTTTTTTTCTTATTATCTTCTTGCCGTTCTCATCTCCAACAAAAGCAAACACATTTATTTCATTACCATCTATTTTCGCATAAACTCCCGCCGGCGCATGACAACCCGCCTTGATTTTATGCAGCACAAGTCTTTCCGTTTCAGATGAAATTCTCGAAACCTTATCATCGATTGCCGCCAGCAATTTCAGTGTTTCATGATCATTCACATTAGCCTGAACCGCCAGCGCACCTTGTGCAGGCGAAGGCAGAAATTCGGTAGGCTTGAAATCAAATGAAATTTTTCCTGTCAATTCCAGCCTTTCAAGCCCTGCGTATGCAAGCACTGTCGCGTCAAACTGCCCCTTCTCGACCTGATTTATTCGCGTATGCACATTGCCCCGTATCGGCTCGCATTTCAAATCAGGCCGAAGCGCAAGCATCTGCGATTTCCTGCGTAAACTCGATGTCCCGACTTTCGCGCATTTTGGAATTTGATCAAGAGATGTGATTTTATCCTTATATATTAGACAATCCTGGCAAAATCGCCTGTCCAGAACCGCTCCAATAACAAAACCGTTCGCCTCGAGTATCGGCAAATCTTTAAAGCTATGTACCGCGATATCCGCCCTGCCTTCACACAATGCATCTTCAATCGCTGATGTAAAAAATCCCGTTTCGGAAATTTTCCACAAAGGCTTTTTTTTATCCACGTCTCCCTGGCTTTTTATTTCGACAATTTCAAAATCTATTTTCGGATTTTTTCTTGTAATAGCTTCGACAACTATCTGCGTCTGAATCAGAGCAAGACTGCTCGAACGTGTAGCTATGCGAATCCTTCCTAGCATTAATGCACCATCTGGACTGCTTTCTTATTCTCGAACCACTCTGATACAACAGGCAAATGTTCATTGATTACCGCCTGCACTTTTGGAATTTCATTTTTTCTTTTAAGGTTATTTGATTTGATAATTTCATCCAGGCTTTGAATATTAAAAATCTTTACATTGGAATTCTTCTGCTCTCTTTCAATGTTCGAAGGAACGGACAAATCTATCATAACAAGCGGATTTATCCTGTTCTTTACCATCTCCGCTGTTATCAAAGGTTCTTTCGCGCTTGTCGCCGTAAAAACAACATCCGCATCTGAAATTTTTTCTCCCAGATTTTCAAGTTGCACGAATTTGCCTTTAGTCTTCTTAATTAATTCCATCGTCGAATTTTGATTGCGTCCGACAACTGTAATATCCCTGACTTTCTTCTTTATAAGGTGTTTCAAAAGTACCTCTGCGTTAGCACCGCTTCCGACAACAAAAACCTTTGCCTTCTCAATTTCGCAATTTATTTGCGCAAGCACAACCGCCGCTCCCGCGATTGAAAGTGCCCCGCTGCTTATTTCCGTTTCCGTTCGAACTGCCTTAGCAACCCTGAACGCACAATGAAATAGATGGTGAAATGCCGCTTTGATCATATTGCATTCAATCGCGAAACTGTATGCCGATTTCAGTTGAGCAAAAATCTCATTCTCTCCGATAATTTGCGATTCCAGCCCCGCCGCCACTCTGAACAGATGCCCCGGCACTTCTATTCCCTTAAACTCCTCCATATTTTGTTCCCAGCATAGCGATGTGTCATTGCGAGGAGTCCTGCGAAGCTTTAGCGAAGCAGGATGACGAAGCAATCTCGTCTCCTCCGAATTAAAAAAAACGTTTATCATTTCCGCCGCATCGAAATTTTTCCTCGCGTAAAAATAAAACTCCAGCCTGTTGCACGTATTTAAAATAAGGCAATCACTGATTTGCGGAATATCTCTGCACTGTTCAAAAAATCTTTCCTTCTGCTGCCTGTCTAAAATGAATTTCTCCCCATATTCCGGGCAGTTCATAAAATTCACGCTTTGACAGTATAATTCCATAATAGTCGTATATATCTAAATCTTAGTACCTTAGTGCCTTAGTGCCTTTGTGGCTGCGCTAATTTAATTTTTTTTCTTAGTGTCTTCGTGCCTTAGTGGCTACGTTAGTAGCTGCGTTAGTTATAATTATGCAGGCCGGCAAAAATTTTCGAAAAGTTCACAACGGTAACGCCCAGCAATATCATCAAAAAAGAAATAATAACCCAAAAACAATTCAAACGCAAAAATCTTTGTCCGCAAAAGCTTCGCATTATCAGAAATGCCGCATACAACAGCCAGACAGCAAGCGAAAAACTTTCTTTTGGGTCCCAGCTCCACCAGCTTCCCCACGCCGAATATGCCCATCCGCTGCCTATTAATATCCCTGCCGTTAGCAATGGAAATCCTATACTTACAAACCTGTATGAATTCTTCTCTGTTTCGATGGATTTGTCTATCAGGCATTTTCCCGAAAGCAATGCACCGGCCGCAAAAAAAACATAAGACAGCAAACACGTAAAAATATGAGGCACGAAATAAATGCTTTTCAAATTATGCTCCCCAACCCTCAAAATGCGCGAATAAAAAATAAAAACCACCCCCGCCAGCACCAAAACCGCCGTGAACATATCCTTTTTAGTCCATTTAAACCACATCAGGCCTGTTAAATATAATGGTTTAACACCCATCTCAATAACCAATGCAGCAAACAGCAGTAAAATACTCAAAAGCAAACTTTCACCCGGTATCGAACCGAAAAAAGCCTTTGACCACCCTGCCCCCATTACCGCCCCAATAACGCAAATCATTGCTGCAAAAAGAATTACAACAATATTCGCCCACAAACAAACCTTCTTTAAACCATCCATATTTATACCAGAAACAAAGCCTAATTTTTCATACAATTTGGGTCTACTTTACTCAAAAAAATGCTATTGCATTAATTTTAATTGATACTATAATACCTCCTTTCCAGAACTATATAATAATAAAAATACATAAATAAAGTCAGTTAGGGTTCAGAGCCGCGACCATGAGGGAGCGGTATTAGTTAAATTTCTATTAGGAGCAAAGACCAGATGACAGTCGTAAGTCAGCCGAAAATTGATTTGTTAAGCGCTGAAAACATCACCAGTGAAGATATTCTCGCAACCGCAAATTTCGTAAACGCAAGTGAAAAGAACAAAATTGCTTTTGCTGAAAAAACCCAGCAGGAATTTTCAAAGTCGGGCAAAAAAAATCATTTGGCTATTGGCGCAGCTTTTTCCGTTCTCGGAAAATTCGCACAAGCTGTTGAATCGCTTGAAAAAGCTGATGACAGCAAAGAAAAATATCTCGAACTGGCCTTCTGCCTCCGCAAAATCGGACAATTCGACAAAGCCATCGAAGCTTTGGATAAAGCCGCGAAAGCCGGTGCGGATGCTTTAGCTGTTAGCTGCGCAAAATCATCCGTTTATCGCCTTAAAGGTGATATGGACACTGCTTCTAAAATTCTCAAACAATTCGAAAATTTCCAGAAGATTAGCGCTTTATATCATTATACATTTGCCCGCAACCTTCAGGCTCAGGGCCTTTACGATGAAGCCGTTGAAAATTATAAAACAGCTATCGAACTTGACCCGAACTATACAAAAGCTTTATTCCATCTCGCCTATCTTCTCGACCTTCGCGGCGATGAAGAAGCGGCCCTTGATTATTATAAACAGCTTACAAACAACGGCACTCCGTATGTCAACGCTCTTTTGAACATGGCCGTTCTATACGAAGATTCCAGCCAGTTCGAAAAAGCCTTATACGCCGTTAATCAGGTGCTTAAATATCATCCGAACAATCTGCGGGCAATCCTTTTCAAAAAGGACATCGAAAGCTCAAAGACAATGTTCTACGATGAAGAAATTGAGAAAAATAAAGATCAGCAGACAAAAATTCTCGAAACTCCGATTTCAGATTTCGAGCTTTCAGTTCGGAGCCGCAACTGCTTGAAGAAAATGAACATCAACACCATCGGCGATCTTCTCAAAATCACCGAAACTGAACTGCTCGCATACAAAAACTTCGGCGAAACATCGCTTACTGAAATCAAAGCTATGCTTGAATCACGCGGCCTTAGGCTCGGAATGGCTATCGAAGGAAAATTCCCTGAAGAGCTTCCGAAATTGGGCTTCGATAATACGGATGAGGATGATATGGATGACGAAATTCTTTCTAAATCCGTTGAAGATTTCGGTCTTTCAGTCAGGGCAAAGAATTGCCTTGCTCAATTAAATATTAGAACGCTCAATGATCTCGTTTCAAAAACTGAAGCGGAACTCATGGGTGTAAAGAATTTCGGAGCAACAAGTCTTTCTGAAATTCGTCAAATGCTCGATAGTCTAGGTCTTGACCTTAGAAAAATAGATTAACTTTTTAAAAATTGCAAACAGGATGTTTAAACATTATTTAATCAGTTGTGCTGCGATTGGCTTATTTATCCTTGCGATAAGTTGCGATTCACCCAGCGGCCCTCGTTCAAATCTCGATGCACAAACCCCTGCGATGTTTGCCGTCAAAGTCCTTCTCGACGAAAACGCCGCAAAGATCAGTTTTAACGCCCGCGGCGACTATCGTGTCATCGATCCCGAAACAACAGTAGTTATAAATGAGATTCAATCGCCCGCTTTCATCACTATCGTAGCTGACGGCAACGGCATCAAAGCAGGCTTTAAAAAATACAACAGCAAACGTCTCATCTTCCAGCCCGCGTTGGATACTCCCTTCGCCATTAATGATAACCAGCCGTATCACGGCTATCTCGAAATAATTGTAAACCCCGACAAGAAAACATTTATGGTTATCAACGGCGTTTCGCTCGAAGATTACATTGCCGGCGTTGTCGCTTCAGAAATGCCCAGTTATTGGGAAACAGAAGCCTTAAAAGCACAGGCCATTGCCGCTCGCACTTATGTTCTATACATCAAAACCAAATTCGGCAAAAATCGGCCGTGGGACGTAAAAGCAACGCAGGCTAGTCAGGTCTACAAAGGAATGCGTGCCGAAACAATGCGATCCAACGATGCAGTTAACGGCACCGCTGGAAAAGTAATCAACTGCCAGATGGATGATTGGGATCTCTTTCCAACTTATTATAGTTCCGTCTGCGGCGGACATACCGAAGACAGCGTCAACGTTTTCGGCGACGAATTTTTCCCGCTCCAGGGCGTCGATTGCCCATATTGCAGATTCAACACAAGACCAAGCCTTTTCTTCTGGCCCGATGCAGCCTTCGATAAAAAAACAGTCAACGATAATATTTTCGCAAAGTATCCTTCCCTCAAGGAACTGGGCACAATCGATAAAATCGAACCCGAAAAAGTCAGCACATACCCAGGAGGAATGTCGCGAATCATCAGCGTGCGTTTAACTGGTTCAACTGGAAAAATCGGTTATCTTCGCGGAGAAGATTTAAGACTTTCTATCGACCCGTCAGGGTCTAAAATCCAGAGCACCTGCTGTACTATCATTAGCTTGAGAGACGAAGTCCTCTTCATCGCAGGCAAAGGTTTCGGCCACGGCGTCGGAATGTGCCAATATGGCGCAAGGGAAATGGCAAGACAAGGCAAGACCGCCGAAGAAATTTTAAATTATTATTACCCCGGCAATCGCATCAAACGCCTTTATTAATTACAGTGTAAATCCGTGTCTATGACAAATCGCAAAATGTCTTTCGGCCGTTACGACTACGCCGCTTTCACTGCGTTCATCTCTTATGCCGCAGGTTCAGTCGTTGTCCCTGTCGCCCTCGTCGCACTAGCTGAAGAACTTGGCTTCTCACTCAAAACCGGTGGCCTTAGCGCAGGCGGCGCACTCCAGGTCGGCCGTTCTATCCCTATGGTCATTGCAATGCTCGTTTGCGGTTTCGCTTCCGCCAGATGGGGCAAATGCAAAACGCTTGGCGTTTCAATACTATTGATGGGCACCGGCATTGGCCTTTGCGCCATGGCGCCAGCGTACGGCATTTTGTTCATCGGTTTGATGATTGCCGGAATGGGCGAAGGAGTCGTTGAAGGCCTCGCAACTCCATTCGTTCAGGATTTACATTCTGACCAGCCCGGCCGCTATCTTAATTTCACGCATTCATTCTGGTCTGTCGGCGTTTTAATTACGGTTATTATATCAGGCCTGCTTCTCTCTCTTGGCGTTTCATGGCGGTTAATTATCGGCGCAGTTTCGATTACATCTTTGATACCCGCCCTGCTTTTGCTTCTGCCCGCCAGAAAAAAATTTCCCGAACACAAAGAACCAATCCATTGGACAATCGTTCACAATCACGTCATTGAAATTATTAAAGTCCCTCGTTTCTGGCTTTTCTTCGCTGCTATGTTCGTCGCCGGCGGTGGTGAATTTTGTTTGACATTCTGGACTGCAAGTTACATCCAGTTAAATTTTTCAGCCGCCGCATGGGCAGGCGGACTCGGAACCGCCTCATTCTCGGCAGGCATGATTGTAGGCCGTTTCGGCTGGGGTTATTTACTGCACCAGCATCATCTGAAACAATTAATTTTCTACTCCGCTTTGGCAGGTACTGCTATAACCCTTCTATTTCCGGTTATAACGAGCTTTTGGTTCTTTTTCATTTTGTTATTTTTAAGCGGAATTGCCAGCGCCCCATTCTGGCCAAGCGTGCAAAGTTACTGTTCCGATTGCATACCGAAAGCCGACACAACGATGTTATTCATTTTGCTCTCATGCGCCGGCGTCCCCGGCTGCGGCTTCTTCACCTGGCTCATGGGTCTTATTGGAAATCACGCCGGCCTATCGGTAGCCTTTTACATTGTCCCCGCTTGTTACATTATTCTTGCCGCCATCATCGGTTTTGCCTGGCGTCATCGCTTAACCCCGCCACCTGTGGGCGGGTGAGTAGTAGTTTCGCCACCTGTGGGCGGGTGAGTAGCCCTGCCGCTGTGACAGATGGCATTTCGTTAAACAAAATTTTCTTCATTATGTTTTTTTACGTATGCGATTCTTGCATTCAATTCTTTGATGCTGTAACAAAAACGTTTATCAAAACCTTTTGCCCATATTCGTCCTTTTCGTCCGCATTCCCAAAAAGCACGAGTTGTTATGCTTTTATACCTGCCTATTAAATTTTCAATAGTCTCTTGATGTGTTTCCGCTAGCAAATGCACGTGATTGGTACAAACCGCAAGTGCAATAATTTTATGACCAATTTTTTGTGATTCATTTTGGATGATTTGCTCTGCTATTCTTTTTTCTTGTTTATTTAATTTTACAGTAGGATATTTTTGTCTTTCTGTACTTATCTGAAATATTCCTTCATTACCTTGAAGTGCTTGTCCTTGCCGGTCTACGTATCCTCTTTCATCTCCCGGCTTCCAGCTCCCGTATGTATTCCATGTTATCATATAACCTAATAATCCAAGCATCTGAAAATACCTCTAATGAGCATATCGGTTTGAAACCAATGCTTTATCATTCTCGTCCATGTAGCAAAAGAAACAAATGAATTGGTTTTGCCTTTAATTATTAATCATCTTTTTAGCTTCCGCAGAACGCATTTTGACTCTATCTTTGAAATCTTTCTGATATTGCGTCAAACCATTTCTATCTTTTTCTGTAAAGTACAATTTCAATTTCATTACGTCTGCAGTTCTTGTTGTAACCACAACATAACGGTAATCCGTGGGCGTTCTTGGCAATACTTGATTGTCGAATAAATTACCAAGAAGCACATTTTGGGCTTCTCTCGATAAATCGCTAACAAAGCAATATCCATCTAAAAGTGCTTCTGAATAAGATTCAAACTCTTGATCTATTAATTCAGCATCTTCATGAGTGGGCGTTTTAACAAAACTCAAATTCACACCTAGTTGTTCTTGTCTCTCTTTTTTAATATCACAAGGTAGATAAGGAAAAATTTGTTCCTGATAATTTAGATATGTATCTACAATCAAATGCACTGCAGAAGCTAGAGCAATTCTAAATATTTCTATATTTTTCCCTACTATATCATACTCTTCTAGTTTGTTCATTAATTTGGTAAGTGAATGGACCATTTGCGAATGAGTTCCATCTACTTCACTGTGTTTTGTGTAAATCTTAGGCTCCGGATTTCTAGTTGGGTCCTTGCAAATAATGCAATTATGGTATTGTCGGTTTATCGAATTTATCAGAATTTGGGCTTCAGAATATTTCTGCATTGAACAACTAATATATTTTGAAATTTCTTCATACACCTTTTGCATCAATTCTTCTTTATGATTAGATATCTGAAGATGATAATTTTCTTTATGTTGCCTTTCCATTTGATAAATTACTGTTACTACGCCAACAAGTAATGGCCCTATTACGGCAAACAATGATAAACTTCTTTCGAATTGCTTTGAAGATATTAATGTGATAAATATACCAAGCAAACTACCACCTAATAAACCTACAAAACAAATTAAGAACAGATCGTATCTAGTATATTTCATGTTTCTTTCTCTCTTAATTCCCTTGTTCCTTGTCTTACATCATTAACTTTTGATTTTAATTTAAAACGCACTTTCTGAATATAATTCTATCCACAATTGCATGATGTTCAATTTGTTTTCAAAACTTCTTACGTGAAATCAAAGGAACATATCACTTTTCGCTTCTTTTCAACCACTTTTCATCGCTTTCTGGACACTTTTCGACCACTTTGCGACGCTTTTTGAACACTTTTTTTCGCTTTTTTCACACTTTTTTGTGTCATTTTGAATCACTTTTTTCAAAGAATGCGCATATTTCTTCTTGCGCAAATTTTTATAAGTATCCCCGCGCAGCGTTTCCTTATTCAAAGTTGAAAGTTCGATGTTGAATGTTGGATGTTCAATAAAGTTTCTTGTCAAAACTCCTTATTTTGATTATACTTAGCAAACTTTTTAACTTTTTTTAAGTATTGATGTAAATGGAAATTTTCGAACTGCTCAACAAAGACCCGAACTGCAATGCCCGAACAGGCATTCTAAACACCTTTCACGGCAAGATTAGGACACCTGTCTTTATGCCTGTCGGCACGCGCGCGACAGTAAAAGGCCTTATGCCGCAACAACTTACAGATGCCGGCTCGCAGATAATCCTCGGCAATACATTCCATTTAATGCTCCGTCCGGGCACAGAAATAATCGAAAAAATCGGCGGCCTCCACAAGTTCATGGCCTGGAACAAACCGATTTTAACCGACAGCGGCGGTTTCCAGGTCTTTTCTTTAGCCGATATAAATACCATAAATGATGATGGCACAGAGTTTTCCAGCCCGTATGATGGCGCGAAAATCAAGCTCGATGCAATCAGTGCAACTGCAATCCAGAACAAGCTGGGTGCCGACATTATCATGTGTTTCGACCAGTGCCCCGCCCACGATGCCCCTGCTAAAGAGCAGTTAAAAGCCGTTGAGCGGACGATCAAATGGGCCGCTATTTGCAAACAGCACCACCAAAACACTCGCCAGCACCTTTTCGGAATTGTCCAGGGCCAGACAGATAACAACTTAAGAGAATGCTGCGGGCGCGAACTAATAAAAATGGATTTCCCCGGCTATGCCCTGGGCGGTTTAAGCGTTGGCGAAGGAACATCGCAAATGCTTAGTACAGTTAGGTTTACAGCACCACTCCTGCCCGAAAACAAACCAAGATATTTGATGGGCGTAGGTACCCCCGCTGACTTAATCCAATGCGTTCTGGAAGGTATCGACATGTTCGATTGCGTAATGCCGACCCGCAATGGCCGGAATGCATTAGCTTTCACATCCCAAGGCCCAATTCGTCTGCGAAATGCTGCCTTTATCGACGATCAAACCCCGATAGACCCCGAATGTAAATGTTATTGCTGCACTAATTTTACCCGCTCTGCCATAAGGCACTATTTTAACGTAGGCGAGATGCTCGGCCCGATTCTTCTTTCATTACATAATATTGTTTTTTACCATAATTTGATGGACAAAATACGAGAAAATATAGACAATGGCACGTTCGCAAAATGGGCAGAGCAGGCTTTGCAAAGCACTGCTTATTGCCGCAACGGTCAGGAAACCGACAATAAGAATTAAATAAAAAAAAGAGAAAGGAATGTTATGAACAATTACTGGATTTTAGCTCAAACAGAGGGCAATACTCCGGCCGGAGATGTTATCAGGGAAGAACCGCTGAATCAAGAGCAGCAGCAGACTCAAACAGCTCAGCCTTCCGAACCCAACGCGGCTGTACCTGTAAAAAAAGCTCCTCAGCCCGCATGGCAGCAGTTTATTTTCATTGGTTTGATTTTTGTAGTTCTGTATTTCATTATGTTCCGCGGCCCGAAGAAACGCCAGCAGCAACAGGCGCAAATGGTCAAATCACTCAAGAAAAACGACAGAGTACAGACTATTGGCGGTATCTACGGTACAGTGCTTGATGTAACAGATACTGAAGTTACTCTCAAAATTGATGAGTCTAATAATACTAAAATTAAAATCGTGCCTTCAGCTGTACACAAAGTACTTGGCTAGTATGTAGGGTGGGCTTTCTAGTCCTGTGTAGCCTTGGCGAAGCAGGAAGCCCACGCGGTTATTTGTTTAAGATTTAGGATTTAGAGTTTAGAAATTTCAGGAAACACTTATGGATAGGAATGTTGTTCGTTTTGGTTTGATAGCGGTACTTATTCTTGTAATCTTCGCGGCATTTAATCTTTATCCGCCGGGAGAAAAACTCAAACAGGGTTTGGATCTTGCTGGTGGTACGAGTCTTATATACGACATCGACACTACAGGCCTTTCTGGCGGCGAAACAGATAATCTTGCCCAGAAATTGATTCCTATCCTCATGAAAAGAATTGACCCGGGTAATGTCCAAAACATTATCATGCGTCCGCAGGGAGATACGAGAATTGAAATACAGGTTCCGCTTGCAAGTGCCGATACGCACAAAAAACGCGAAGCATACGATAAAGCTCTTGCAGATTTAATGCACGGCAATATCAACCTTGCGATAATCAAACGAACATTGTCAAAGGATCCTAACGAAAGAGCAAAGCAGTTTGCTCAATATGCCGGCGACAGCAATGATCGTCAGCAAATTCTTGACAAACTTGCGCAAGCCCACGATGCTCGCAAAGCCGCACAGGAAAAACGCGATTCTTTCGCCGCCCAGCTAAACAAAGCAACTGATAATCTCGAAGAGGCAAACATTAACGTACCGTCAGTGCAGTCGCTAATTTCGATGGATGCAAATTCGCAGAAGAAAGAAATTGATACTCTGCTCGCGAATCTTTCAGGCGACAAAGCAAAGAAGGCACGCGAAGAAATTGCTCAATATTTAACACTTCAGCCTCAATGGGCAAAGGTCGTCAACGATTTGACTAAACCTGAAACAGGCATTAATGCGCAGTATCGTGAAGCTGAAATGAATTTGGCTAATTTCAATTTGAACATGGAAACGCTTACTGCCGTTCTCGACATGCCCGAGAATTCGACAAAACGCGCAGAAATGATTGAGCAATTTAAATCAAGATTTCCTTCAAGAGCAGAAAAAATCGATAAACTCGTCGCCGCCTTTACGCAGTATCGCTCGGTTCGCGGAAGAATCGACGGTCCGGACGATGTCAAAAGAATGCTGAAAGGTGCAGGCGTTCTGGAGTTCAGAATCCTCCCGACTTATGATGACGGCAGGTCTAATAAAGACGAATTAACAGCATATATCGATGCTTTAAAGCAGAAAGGCCCTAAACTTGCATCGGACAGCAAGTATGTCTGGATAGAAATTGAAAATGTAAAAGATAACACCTGGCAGCAGCAGGATTTGGTTACCGGTGTTTTTGGCGATAAATATTATGTCCTGGCCAGCAATCAGAAAAATGAAGTGATGCTCAAGCACACAGGCAAAAAGCAATGGAAACTCACAAGGTCAAGGCCGACAATGGACCAAATGGGAAAAAGAGCTATCGACTTCCAGTTTGACGATGTCGGCGGTTCCATATTTTATAATATAACACACAACAACCTTCAAAGACCTCTTTGCATTATCCTTGATAATGTTGCGCTTTCTGCTCCAAACATCCGCAGCGAGATCCGCAACAATGGTATTATCGAAGGCAACTTTTCACAAACAGAACAGATGGATATGGTGGACAAACTCAATGCCGGTTCACTGCCTGCAAGGCTTATTGAGCCTCCAATATCAGAAAAAACAATCGGCCCAAGCATCGGTGCCGAAAACAAGGAACAGGGTATTAAAGCAGGTATTATCGCTCTGTCAGCGGTTTGCCTCTTCCTGTTTGGCTATTATTTACTCGCAGGTTTTGTCGCAGATATCGCTATCATATTGAACATCTTTTTTGTTCTCGCGATTATGGCAATAAGTAAAGCCACCTTTACCCTGCCGGGTATCGCAGGTTTGATTTTAACGGTAGGTATGAGTGATGATGCCAACGTTCTTATTTACGAACGTATCAGGGAAGAATTCCTTGGCGGCGCATCTATTAGAAATGCGATTTCTAACGGTTACCGCAGAGCGTTTTGGACAATTTTCGATTCAAACGTTACAACTTTGATAACGGCCGTGATTCTCTACATGGTTGGTTCTGAAGAAATTAAAGGATTCGCGATAACCCTTATCCTTGGTATTATTTGCAGCTTGTTTACCGGCTTGTTCGTAACACGAATTATTTTCCAGTGGCTCTTAACCAAAGGGTTCATTCAGAATCGTCTGATGATGATGCAGATTTTCCGCAAGAAAGTCGGCATTAACTGGATGGGACTTCGTCCGATTATGTTCACAATTTCCGCGATCGTCGTTATAGGCTCCATGGTTGCGTTTTATATGCGGGACGACAGCAAGAATAACAAATATGATATCGAGTTTACAGGCGGCACAAGTGTTCAGATTGATTTGAAACCTGAAAGTGCGATGCCAAGACGCGATGTTGAAAATGCTATTCGCGCTGAAGGCGAAAAATTGCGTAATAATGCAATCGCCGCTTCAAGAGTCTACGCAGTAGGCAATCGTGAATCCAATTTGCAATATGAAATCACAACAACTGCCTCGAATAAAATGACTGCAGATATCGTATTTAAAGATGCGCAGATTTCAACTGAAGCAGTAAAGAATACAATTATTGCTACACAGAAGAAAATGCGTGGCCAGTTGACAAATCTTGAAGTAACGCAATCAACTGAAAATCCAGCTAAATTTACAATTGTAACAACTCAAACAAATAGATTTGTAGTTAATAACATTCTTACCAGTGCTTTTGGTGATAAAGCGGAAATTTCAGAACCGCAAATGATGGAAACAGTTACCGCTGCGGTACTGGATGCGTTTAAAGGCAAACTCCAGATTATGGAAAACCTTGTTCCCACAATTACAAAAACAGAACGTATAACTGGCGATATGGTGGACAAGACGCCTGAATTAAGCGATTATCTCGACGGCATTCAAATCGAATATACTGTTGAAAAGGCTGTAACTCTTTCCGAAATGAACAGAAGAATCAAAGAGCTTCAGTTCAAGCCTGATATGAGAGATGTCGCATGGTATAACTATCAACTTAGCGATATCCATTATAACACAGATGTCAACGCACCACTGAATACATTTGTATATGTCAGCGTTCCGCAGGACGCAGGCTACAGACAGATTACGGAAGATGAATGGGCAAGTTTCGTAAATAACGAAAACAGAAAGGTAACGGCAGCAGGCGAGCTGCAAACTTCGCTTTCGAGAATTACGCAGTTCGCACCTTCAGTTGGCGATGAAGCAAAGACAAGAGCATTGATAGCTGTTGTGCTTTCATTGATCGCAATGGTTATTTACCTTTGGGTACGATTTGGCAATTTGAGATATGGTATCGGTGCGATTATTTCGCTTAGCCATGACGTTTTCATAGCTTTAGGTCTTATTGTAACATCGGCGTATCTTGCGGATACTGTAATTGGTCAAAAGCTTTTGATAAGCGATTTCAAAATCGACCTTTCGATGATTGCAGCTATCCTTACATTGGTTGGTTACAGTGTGAACGATACAATCGTTGTTTACGATCGTATTCGTGAAAACAGGGGTAAACTGACTACGCTTACACCTGCTTTGATTAATGACAGTATCAACCAGACTCTTTCAAGAACTATACTTACATCATTTACAACATTGCTTGCTGTTTTAATAATGTACATTTGGGGCGGCCCTGGCTTTAGAGGGTTTAACTACATTATGACAATCGGTATTGCTATTGGTACATATTCATCTATTGCTATTGCTGCTCCGATTTTGATTCTGGGCAAAGGAAAGGCAAAAAACGCCTCTAAGCAATAAATGCGAAAAGATGTTAAGACAGGAATAGTAATCGGCACAGTTTTGTGTCTGGCGGCCGCGGTCTGGTTTTGCGTCCATCAGGAAATCATGCAGCAGCCGCAGACAAGGGAAATTCTGTCTGAAAAAAAAGATTTGTTCGTCAATGAAGAACCAAAGGTGCAGATTGATCTAACTGAAAAAGGTTCGCAAAAAATCGCGGAATCTGCACCTTCGGTTAGAATGCATATTGTTTCATCCGGCCAGACCTTAAGCGATATATCCAAAATATATTACGGTTCAACTACGGGCTGGAGCAAGATATACCAGGCAAATAGGGACCAATTGTCTAAAGGCCCGAATGCGATTAAAGCAGGCATGAAACTTGTAATTCCGCAATAAACCATCGAGATTTAAACCGATGCTTCAAACTTTTGAAGTGATACCGGCCGCAGCATCTTCATCTATGAGCCAAACAACTTTTTCGAGTATTGACCAAAGTGTATGAACGGGATATTGCACTTCGTCAGGTTCTTCAGTAAAGACTTCCCTGACAATCTCTGATTTTTCTTTTCCCGAAACAAGAATAAGCAACTGCTTCGAATTGCATATTACAGGATGAGTAAGAGTCATACGATTAAGTCCACCATTCATTTGATAAACTTCAGCGACCAAATCATCACTATCAAATAAAGCATAGGAATTAGGCAATAATGAGCCAATATGTCCATCCGCACCCATTCCCAAAATCATCAAATCAAATAGAGGTAATTTGCCTCTTTCAATTTTGAAGACATTTCTGATTGTTTCATCGTAGTCCTGAACAGCCTTTGAATAATCATCCGCCTCCCCTTTCATACGGTGGATGTTTTGAGGCGGCACAGGTACATTTTTCAAAAAAGTATCTGCAGCTAATTTAAAATTGCTTTCATTTGAATCCGGCGGAACAAATCTCTCATCTACCCAGAAAATCTGAATTTTATTCC
>JBDKUM010000228.1:0-2434 GCA_039679715.1 Phycisphaerales bacterium | reverse complement strand
ATCTTAGATAAGCACATGCCATTAGATAAAGCTCATACCATCTGCGATCAAGTGGAAGCGGACATCAAGCACCACTTGGGTATATGCGATGTAATGATTCATTTAGAACCCGATAGCAGAAAAAAAGCACCGTTTATTCCCAGCAATCAAATTTGAAATACACTTTTAAATTTTTTGCATATCGTCTGCTTTCTCGCGGGCAAAACTTTGTAAAAACTTCTACTATCATTCTGTCCATTTTCTTGACATTTCCTGTCAGATAGTATATATTAATTATGAAATATAATTCATAATTAATATATACTATGATTTGTCCCCATAAAAAAAAGGGAGGTTTTCAATGTATTCCGAAAAGGTATTTGAGCACTTCATGTCGCCTCGAAGCACTGGATATATGACTGATGCGGATGGATAGGAAGAATTGGCGAACCTGGTTGTGGCGACAACTGTATGATTTTTATCAAAGTCCGGGAAGGAATAATTTTCGATATCAGTTTTCTTATTTTTGGCTGCGGTGCCGCCGTCGCTTCCGGCAGTATGACAACTGTCCTCGCCAAAGGGAAAACCCTTCAGGCGGCTTTAACGATCACGGAACAGAATATCATTCATGCCCTAGACGGATTACCCGAGGCAAAGCAGCACTGTTCAAATCTTGGCGTGGCAGCCTTGCGTTCGGCCATTCAAAATTATTTATCAAAACAGGGGCACTCCATAGAAGAGTACGATTAAAATCTTATGATACTAAATTTATCAAGCAAAAATAATTCACTTATTGGGAGATGGTATGATGCAATGTGCACTATGTAAACAAAAAAATTGCTACACCGGACAAAATTGTCCCGGCCTGCAGCCTGACGAAATCAAAGCAGTCTATGATACAACCGATCGCCAGCTCATGACAGCAGCAGCCAAAATTGAAGGAAACTATTATATGCAGTTGTCGCGTCTGGAAGAAAGCGTAAAATTTGCTCAAGAAATCGGCTGTACTTCTATTGGCGTAGCTTTTTGCCATGGTTTGGCCAACGAAGCCAACTATATCGTGCAATACTTTCAAAAGTTTTTCACCGTACATTCCGTGTGCTGCAAAGTCTGCGGATTTGACAAACATCAGTTCAATCTTAAACAAATCAAAAAAGATCGCTATGAAGCAATGTGCAATCCGGCAATACAAGCTAAAGTCCTTAATGACGCAGGTACTGAATTAAACTTCGCCGTGGGTCTTTGCGTGGGACATGATATGATTTTCAATCGTCATTCAACAGCGCCTGTATCGACACTTGTAGCCAAAGATCGTCTACTAAGCCATAATCCCCTTGGTGCTATTTACTCCGGCTATTGGCGCAATAAGCGGCTTGGATTAACGGACTAAAACAGGGAAGCGAGAAATAAGCCATGAAAATTGCCGTTACAGCCCATGGCAATACCCATTTGGCAAAAATAGACTCTCGTTTTAACCTTGCGGAATATTTCATTCTCTATGATCAAATAAAAGATACTTGGTCAAATCTGGTTAATGCACGAGATTCAGATCCCGTCTATCGGGCAAAAATTCTCTCAGAAAATGGTATAAAAGTTCTTATCACGGGTTACATCGGTGTAAGAGCCTTTAGACTCTTGCAATCCCAGAACATTACCATTTTTTCGTCAAGAGAAACAAATAGCACTGTTAAGGAGATCCTCTCTGCCTTTCAGTTCGGCAAGTTAGCCATCCTCTATGCACCAAACGCAATCGAGATACAGAAAAGAAAATAATGTTGCTATCATTTGAATTAAACTATATTCTTTTCTTGACATTTCATAATAAA
Organism: Phycisphaerales bacterium; assembly: GCA_039679715.1. Lineage (GTDB taxonomy): Bacteria > Planctomycetota > Phycisphaerae > Sedimentisphaerales > UBA12454 > UBA12454. Next base: position 629 of record JBDKUM010000228.1, on the reverse strand, counting down.
TGAACTATATTTATTATGAAATATAGTTCATAACTTTTATATTTTTTAACCTTATTATGAAATATAGTTCATTAGTAAAAGGAGGTGATATCTATGCCAAGAGGAGATGGAACAGGACCTTTGGGCAATGGCCCTATCGGTCGCGGACGAGGCGGCTGCCGACAAACAGGATTTAGCGGCGGCTTTGGTTTTGGTCGTGGCATGCAAGGCGGCTTCGGTTTTGGCAATGGCATGCAAGGCGGTTTCTTCGGAAATACTCCGGCTGCTCCAGAAAATTTGGAAGCACAGGCAGACCGTTTAGAATCGCAGGCAGCCAATCTGCGCAAACTAGCCAAGCAAGACCGTAAATCCGAATAATCGTAGTAGTCAATACGATCCGGCTCTTCGTTATACCCACGACAAAACAAAAACGATTGAATCTCATAAGATTGTATAACGAAGAGCCATTCTTTTTCGTATCGAAGCAAAAGGAGGAGCCCTTATGCAAATCAGCATTGCCAGTGGCAAAGGCGGAACCGGTAAAACTACCTTAGCCCTGCTGCTCGCCGCTGCTCATTCCAACATCACCGTGGTCGACTGCGATGTAGAAGAGCCTAACTGCCACTTGTTCTTACAGCCCGAATATGACG
>JBDKUM010000227.1:0-8857 GCA_039679715.1 Phycisphaerales bacterium | reverse complement strand
CAGATCTCCTAAGAACAGGTTGAAAAAAATTGGGACATCCCGCCAGTCGGGTAAGCCCGTCTACCGTGGTCATAGTACCACATAACCGTTCAATTGTGAGGTCTGGCTTTCATAGTTTCTCTGTGGCAGAAAAAAATCAGCGTCTATCCGGGTCATCAGCGATTAAAAACATATCTTCAATTTCTTCGGCACTGTGGTCGGAGCGAAGCGCAGACCCCCGAATCTTTAGGAATTTTATTCCTCGTAAATAAAATTCAGAGGGGGTGAAAAGTAAATCAGCGTGGTGAGAATTAAAATCCGCGCAAGTCCGCGAATTTCCGCGGTTCAAAAAGCATTCAAATCTCATATTTTTTCCACTTTTTCTCGCCTAATTCATACCAAATCAACACTTTTTTCTGCTTTTGTTAAATTCGCGCAACTATTCCCTATCCCCTGTACCCTATCCCCTAAATTTGCGTAGCAAATTGAATATATCGGTAGCATTTAAAAATACTATGTAGCATTTTCAAAATATTACGAGGGTATTTTCCCTTGCGCAAATTTTCTTGCGCTCTTTTAAACCTTAAATCAATATGTGTCCCCCTATATAGGCTCACCTTGCGCAATTTTAAAAAGAATTTGATAATATTCCTGTTTGGCGTTATTTATTTCCATGAAAAAATAATTTTTGCGTACCTTTTCTAATGCGCAATTATAAAAAACCTGAAAAAAAGAAAAACAACTTTAATGGAGTAGAGCTATGAAAAAAATACTGTTAACTATTGCCGTTCTATTTATCGCGGGATGCAATCAAACAAACCGGATCACTCAAACTTCAACTATTGATGCCCTTTTGGCTGGCGCTTACGATGGCCAGGTTCAATGCTCAAAGCTCCTGGAGTACGGAAATTTCGGTATCGGAACCTTTGACAAACTCGATGGCGAAATGACAATTCTCAACAGAAAAGTTTACCAAATAAAATCCGATGGCCGTGTTTACCTCCCCGCAAACCGTATAACTACTCCCTTTGCAACTGTATGCAATTTCAAAGCCGATAATGAATTTGCCATTGCAAATATTAATTTCAAAGACGTGCAAACTTTTCTGGATCAAAAAGTTCCTAACCAGAATTTATTTTTAGCAGTCAAAATCACCGGCAAATTCAACCACGTTAAAACCCGCAGCGTACCTGCCCAAACTAAACCTTATCCGCCGCTTGTGGAAGTCGCCAAAACCCAGCCCGTATTCGAAATGAATAATATCGATGGCACAATCGTAGGCTTCAGGTCCCCGCCATTCGTTAAAGGCATTAACGTTGGCGGCTATCATTTTCATTTTCTAAGCTCTGATTCCCTCCAGGGCGGCCATGTTCTTGATTTCGAATTTGCAGATGGCAAATGTGAAATCGACAAATGCAACGAATTACTCCTGATTTTGCCCGAAAACGATTCGCTAAAAGATGTAGACCTCTCAAAAGACAAAACACAGGAACTGCATAAAGTCGAGAAATAAAAAAAGCCGACGGCTAACCATCGGCTTTTAACTAAATCTTTCTAAAACTATTACTGATTACCTTCAGCAGGACCTCTGCCCGGACGTTCCGGCCGGCGAGGCATCTGATTTGGGTCGCCATAACCTCTGCGAGGTTCCGGCCTCCTCATTTGTTTGTAGCTTTCAATTGTAACCCATTTTTGACCGTCTTTTGTTTCCTGTGTACCTGTAATTTCAACAATTCGGCCTTCCAGTTCCTGTGCTAATTCTTTTGCTTTGTCATTAAGCACAACGTTCCAATCGCCGCGTCTCTTGTTCAGGATTTTCATCGAAGTTATTGTTCCATTGGCATCTTTCACAACCTCAACCTTGCCTCTTATGGCATTTGGGTCAAACATTGGTCTATTTGGCTTATTGGGGTCAGCGGCTTTTGAAACCCCAACCAACATGAAATTAACCATTGCTGCCATAACAAATAGAATCGTTAGTTTTTTCATACATTTTCCTTTTTCAAATTACCTATTTTATCGTTTATTAATTTCACAATGAATTAATATATACGGATCCAAAAAATACTCAGTGGATTTTCCGCGGCTTAAGCGAAGCTAAGCTCAATGACTTACAAACCTATCAACGCGCGAATAAAAATGCCATTGGTATTATTTCGTCAAATCCCATCGTTTTTGATAAGAAATTCTATCTATATAGACGCTTATTCGGCTTCAAATATTGCGTTGGAAAAGAATAAAAAAAACCGAAAATTTCCGGGTTTTTATAACTTTAAATACTCCCGCCTCCACCGCTGCCAGATCCGCCAGAACCACCGGTGCAACTATAAAATACGTTTTGAAATGCCGTCGACCAATAGGTAAAATACTTCATAGGAAAGAGGAAATTATGAATGTGAACTAATCAAAGAGTATGATAAATAATAACAGATTGAAGAGTAAGAAAATGACAGATGCGCAAATATTTCAGCTAATAGGAATTGTATACATTTCGGTCGCTATCGGAATTTTTACCGCACGGGAATTTTATAATAAAGTCGCCAGCGAATTTCTTAATAATCCGCCGGTTTATTATATTGGCGGGTTAATTGCGATTGTCGCAGGTTTTCTTTTGGTATCATTTCACAATATTTGGGTCAAAGACTGGGCACTAATCATAACAATCATAGGCTGGATCGCTCTGCTCAAAGGGATTCTGCTAATAGCATTGCCAAAAGCAATGATTACATTTTCCAGACGTTTTATTGGAATGACAAATATAATCACAGTATGGGCAGTAGTCGCATTAATTCTCGGCGCTTTATGCTGCTGGCTCGGATTTTTTGTCCTTAATCGACCTGCTATTTAATTTCTGCGTGATATTCCTGTAATGACTTTATAGCGCCCTTGCCCTTTTGTATCGCTTCGACACCCTTTGCGGCGGCAATCGCTGCTGCAATCGTTGTAATATAAGATATCTTATATTTTATCGCTGCTTTGCGAATATACGAATCGTCATACTGGCTGCTCTTGCCTGCCGGCGTATTTATCAAAAGCTGGATTTCGCCATTTGTTATCGCATCGATAATATTTGGTCTGCCTTCCTGCATTTTGAAAATCGATTCTGCTTTGACGCCGTTTTCGCATAAATATTTATATGTGCCTGCGGTAGAAACTATTTTAAAGCCAAGTCTTGCGAACTTTTTAGCTACATCTACAACCGCTTTTTTATCCGAATCATTTACGGTAATCAGGACAGTGCCTTTTTTGGGCAATGTCTGCTTTGCGGCATCCTGCGATTTATAAAAAGCCAGACCAAAAGATTCAGCCATTCCCAGAACTTCGCCGGTCGAACGCATTTCCGGCCCGAGTATCGGGTCAACTTCGGGGAACATATTAAATGGAAATACAGATTCTTTAACCCCAAAGTGCTTGAATTTTTTGGGTTTTAATTTCATATCGCTTAATTTATGCCCAATTGCCAGCTTAGTCGCAAGTCTTGCCATTTGCACTCCGCAAACTTTTGAGACCAGCGGAACAGTCCTTGAGGCACGCGGATTAGCTTCAAGCACGTAAACAATATCATCTGCGATCGCATACTGCATATTCATAAGACCGACAACATTCAATTTGGTCGCGATTTTTTTGGTATAATCGTAAATAGTATCCAGATGATTTTGTGCAATGCTTATAGGCGGAATAACACATGCTGAATCGCCGCTGTGAATGCCCGCAAGTTCGATATGTTCCATGACAGCCGGCACAAAGGCATCCGTACCATCGGCAAGCGCATCAGCTTCACATTCGATTGCGTTTGAGAGGAACTTATCAATAAGCAGCGGTCTTTCTGGTGTAACGCCGACCGCAGCATCGACATATCTCTTCAACATATCATCATCATATATAACTTCCATTCCGCGTCCGCCCAGAACATACGAAGGACGAATCATCAACGGATAACCAATTTGCTTTGCCGCTTTCAAGGCCTCATCAAACGTGCTAACCATTGCGGATTTTGGCATTGGAATATTGAGCTGTTCCATTTGAACACGGAACCTGTCGCGATCTTCTGCCAGGTCGATAGTCTCAACACTTGTACCGAGAATCTTAACGCCTGCTTTTTCAAGCTGGGCTGCGATATTTAAAGGTGTTTGTCCGCCGAATTGGCAAATGACGCCAACTGGTTTTTCTTTCTCATAAATGCTCAAAACATCTTCGACTGTCAAAGGCTCGAAATACAATTTATCTGATGTATCGTAGTCGGTTGAAACTGTTTCAGGGTTGCAGTTAACCATGATAGTTTCATAGCCTTCTTCACGCAGTGCAAGAGCGGCATGAACACAGCAGTAATCGAATTCGATGCCCTGCCCGATTCTGTTTGGGCCGCCGCCTAGAACCATTATTTTCTTATTATTACTTGCGCTGGTTGTATCTTTTGCGATATAGCTTGAATAATAATACGCCGCGTTTTCAACTCCGCTGACCGGAACAGCATGCCAGCCTTCGACAACGCCAATGGAAGTTCGCTGCTTTCTAATTTTATCTTCAGCAACTCCAAGAATCTGTGATAAATATCTATCAGAGAAGCCGTCTTTCTTTGCTTTTTCCAGCAATTCATCCGGCAGTTTCTTGCCTTTATATTTCAAAATCTCTTCTTCGAGCCCGACAAGCTCTTTCATCTGCGTGATGAAATACGGCTTAATATGTGTTTTCTCATACAATGCCTGTACATCAGCTCCTTTTCGCAGGGCTTCATACATAATAAACTGGCGTTCGCTGGTCGGCTCTTTAAGTAAATCCATGAGTTCGGCCAGCGTTTTCTTATTAAAATTCTTTGCGAAACCGAGGCCATATCTGCCGTTTTCCAGTGAACGAATTGCCTTCTGGAATGCTTCTTTATAATTCTTGCCGATGCTCATTACTTCACCGACAGCTCGCATCTGTGTGCCGAGTTTGTCCTGAACGCCTTTGAATTTCTCAAATCCCCATCTTGCGAATTTTACAACGACATAATCGCCGCTTGGGGTATATTTATCGAGCGTTCCATCTCGCCAATATGGTATTTCATCGAGAGTAAGTCCGCCAGCGAGCATGGCTGAAACAAGCGCGATTGGAAAACCAGTAGCTTTCGAGGCAAGCGCACTTGACCTGCTTGTACGCGGATTGATTTCGATAATCACTACTCTGCCTGTTTTGGGGTCATGTGCGAATTGAATATTTGTTCCGCCGATGACTTCAATGGCTTTAACGATATCATAAGAATATTTCTGGAGTTTCTGCTGGAGTTTTGGATCGATTGTGAGCATTGGGGCGGTGCAATATGAATCGCCTGTATGAATGCCCATTGCATCGACATTTTCGATGAAACAAATTGTAATCATCTGATTTTTCGAGTCGCGAACGACTTCAAGCTCAAGCTCTTCCCAGCCCAGTACGGATTCTTCGATAAGAATCTGGCCGACAAGACTTGCTGCTATACCTCTTGCGGCTACAATTCGGAGTTCCTCGACATTATAGACAAGCCCGCCTCCAGTGCCGCCCATTGTATAAGCCGGACGAACAACAACGGGATAACCAAGCTTTTCGGCTATTTTCTCCGCTTCTTCGACTGTGTATGCGGGATCACTTTTCGGCATGTCGATTCCGAGCTTTGCCATTGTATTTTTAAATGCGATTCTGTCTTCGCCTCTTTCGATTGCATCAACGTTTACGCCTATAACTTTTACATTATATTTTTCCAGAATGCCGGCTTTGGCAAGTTCTGAAACGAGATTAAGGCCGCTTTGACCGCCAAGGTTGGGGAGCAGCGCATCGGGACGTTCCTTTTTGATGATTTCCGTCATTGAGTCAACGGTCAGCGGTTCAATGTATGTGATATCTGCCATGCCGGGGTCGGTCATGATTGTGGCAGGATTTGAGTTGGCCAGTACTATTTTGTATCCCAGCTTACGAAGTGCCTTGCAAGCCTGGGTTCCGGAATAATCGAATTCACAAGCCTGGCCAATAACGATTGGACCAGAACCTATTATCATTACTTTACTTATATCTTTTCTTCCCGGCATAGAATCATCCCTGAAAAAATAAATGTGTTGCTAATGAGATAGACAAATTGTGAAAATTATATACATTTTTAAGGGATGTAAAAGCAAAAAATGGAATTTCCAATAATATAAGTTTAATTAAAGTATTGTATTGTTTTACTTAATATATAAAATAGCTTTATGAAATTTTGGCAGGAATTCAAACAGTTTGCGGTAAAAGGCAACGCCATTGATATGGCTGTGGCTATCATTATCGGTACGTCGTTCAACAAAGTCGTTAACTCACTGGTAAATGACATAATAATGCCGCCGATTGGATTGATTCTTGGGGGTGTAGATTTTAAAAATCTCCAGGTTATTTTAAAACCGGAGACACTTTCCGCGGCAAATGAAAAAATTCCAGCTGTGGCGTTGCGCTATGGCGTATTCGTAAACACGCTTATCGATTTTTTGATCGTAGCGTTAACCATGTTCGTCGTTGTCAAACTCATGAACAGGATTATTAATTCACGCATAAATTTAATTTGTAAAGAAGAACAAAAGAAATGACATTTCCAAATGATTTCGTCTGGGGAGCCGCTTCCGCCAGTTTCCAAATAGAAGGTGCATCAAGTGAAGACGGCAAAGGTCTGTCTGTATGGGACACATTCTGCAAACAGCCGGGCAAAGTTTATTGCAATAACACAGGTGATACAACATGTGATCATTATCACCGGTTTGAAGAAGACTGCAAGATAATGAAAGACATCGGCCTTAAAGCATACAGGCTTTCAATATCCTGGCCGAGAGTTATGCCAGATGGCATCGGCAAAGTTAATGAAAAAGGTCTGGCTTTTTACGACAGGCTTATCGATTGCTTGCTGCAAAATGGAATCGAGCCTTGGGTAACGCTGTTTCATTGGGATTACCCGCAGAGTTTGTTTGAGAAAGACGGCTGGCTCAATCCGCAAAGCAGCGATTGGTTTGCCGAATACACAAAAGTTGTTGTCGAGCGGCTTTCAAATCGGGTTACGCATTGGATGCCGCAAAACGAACCGCAATGCTTCATCGATTTAGGCCATCGAACGGGTTATCACGCACCGGGGCTTAAACTAGAAATGCCTGGCGTTCTGGCAGCAGCTCATAATTCTCTGCTTGCGCACGGCAAATCTGTGCAGGTTATTCGCGCAAACGCAAAGCAGAAACCTATAATTGGCACTGCACTTGTGGCCCTGCCTGCGATTCCGATAAATGAGAAATTTCTTAGTGTAGAGGTTTGCCGAAGAGGAATGTTCGCGGTATTTGATCGTTCTCTTATGAACAATTCATGGTTTGCAGAGCCGGTTCTGCTTGGCAAATACCCGGGCGATGGTGTTAAAAAGTTTGAAAAGGATATGCCGAAAATCAATGATGAAGATATGAAAATTATCTGCCAGCCTCTTGATTTTATCGGTTTGAATATCTATCGCGGCTGGAAAGTTCGGCCTTCACTGAAAACAGGTGCTGAAATTGTGCCCCAAAACGATGGCACCGCCCTGACGACAATGGATTGGGAAGTTACGCCTGAAGCACTTTACTGGGGCCCTAAATTTTTCTATGAAAGATACAAGCTGCCGATAGTCATTACTGAAAACGGTATGGCTAATTGCGATTGGATTTATTGCGATGGCAAAATCCATGACCCGCAAAGAATCGACTTTCTAACGAAGTATCTGCGGCAATACAAACGCGCGATTGATGAAGGCGTTCCATGCAAAGGTTATTTCCAATGGTCATTGACGGATAATTTCGAATGGGCACATGGCTACAGCAAACGATTCGGATTAGTCTACGTCGATTATCAAACCCAGCAGCGCACGCTCAAAGATTCAGCATTATGGTATAAAGATGTAATCGCTTCAAATGGCGAGAATTTATGATTTGTAATGGTTTAGTACAAGTCTATACAGGTAAGGGTAAAGGCAAGACAACTGCCGCTTTTGGGCTTGCTCTACGCGCAGCAGGCTGGGGAAATAAAGTCATAATTTATCAATTTTTGAAACCTGCAAGTCTGAAATTGGGTGAACGCAAAGCGGTCGCAAAAAGCAAACTGCCGATTACGATCGTTCCATTGAAAATTGAATGGAATATGCAAAAATCTCTTGCGGATATAAAGAAAATCGAACAAACAAAAGGAAAAATCCATCAGCTTTTTGAGAAAATTTCAGCCCAAGCCAAGAATCACGAATTTGATGTTATAATTCTTGATGAAATCGTATTTTGCCTTGCAGAAAAGCTTGTAAATATCGATTTAATAAAAAAACTGATTTCAGAGAAACATAAACAGGTTGAAATTATATTGACGGGCCGAAACGCATCAAAAGAGTTGATAAAATTGGCCGATTTAGTAACCGAAATGAAATTAATCAAACATCCTTTCGACAAAAAAATCAATGCAAGAAAAGGAATAGAATATTAAATCCGAAGCACTAAATCCGAAATACGAAACAAATTCAAAATATAAAACCTAAATGCGATAAACAATAGGTTTTGGTCATTTTTAAGTTTGCTAATTTGTATTTGTTTCGGGTTTTGTAATTCGAGTTTCGGATTTGATTTAATAGGTAATCTTATGAACATAGCCGTTATAATTTGTGCAGCCGGAAGCAGCAAGAGATTTGTTGAAAAGCAAAAGCATAATCTCGAGGCGGCAAAGAAAAAACAATTTTCCGATGTCGCCGGCAGAACTGCGTTTTTGCGCAGCATAGAATTTTTCGCAGGCAGAGACGATGTTAAACAGATAATAATGACAATCCCGGCTGAAGATGAGGAACTTTTCAAAATCACGCATGGCGCAAACATCAGCTTTCATGGCGTTAAGCTCTGTATCGGCGGCAGCG
>JBDKUM010000226.1:0-7870 GCA_039679715.1 Phycisphaerales bacterium | reverse complement strand
TCTATAATTCATTTCAGCCATATTGGAACACGTGAAAATTCCAGCTTCGAATTTGTCTTTGCACATCTGATTATTTCCATTACAAAGGTTTGTGCCCATATTAGTTAAATACCACATGAAACAAAACACAAGCACACCGATCTTGCGCGTCATTATTGCTGTCCTCATTTTTTAAATCCTAAAAAATCAGATTACTATTGTTTTTCCTGTCTTTGCAGATTTATAGCAAGCATCTAGAACTCTTTGGCTTTGCAAACCTATTCGTGCATCGTTTACAGGCTCTCGCTTCTCAAGAATTGCCTGGCTGAATTCTTCTATTTCTGCTTGATAAGTATTGATTGGTGTCGGCGATAAAGCACAAGCCTCATCAAAGGTATGATTTTGAACAGCATCATAGCCGTGATTTTCTTCTTCTATAAAAGTCTGCATTTCACCCTGGCTTGCCTGGCCAATTGTGCCTTTGGCGAGAATACTGCCTTTAGAGCCATAAAGCTCAAGAAAATTTTTGCTGCTGCTGTCAGGAATGCAAAAGTATGTATCTACGGTTCCTATTGCTCCATTTCTAAATTCAAGCATTGCCACGGCACTATCTTCCGACTTGTACTTGTGAACATTGCTGCAAACTATGCAAGATACTTTTTTAACAGGCCCAAAGAACATTTCGAGCAAATCAATGCAATGGCCGCCCATATCCATTAATGACCCGCCGCCGCCTTTTTTAGGGTCTTGCCGCCAGGCGCCTTTTATGGGCGGATACCAACATGAAAGTTGTGCGCGCGCGTAAACTGGTTTGCCGAGTTTGCCATCTTTTATCAACCTTAAAGCTGCCTGATGCTGCGAATGGAAACGCATCATAAAGGCTGTTCCAAGCAGAACCTTTGCTTTTTTGCATGCCGTAATCATTTTTTGTGTTTCTTTTAAGGTCATGCCAAGCGGTTTTTCACATAGTATATGCTTTTTGGCTTTTGCGCATTCAATAACCTGCTGACAGTGCGTGTTCGCGGGCGTTGCAATATAAACTGCGTCAATATCCGATGAAAGCAGTTGGTCGATACTCCCGGCCGCATAGGCGCTGAACTGGCTGGCTACTTCTCTATTAACAACAGCATTAGTATCAAGTACCGAAATCAATTGGGCTGTTGATGCCTTCATAATACCTTCAGGAATTGTGCGTCTTCGCGCAATTCCACCCGAACCTAAAACTGCCCATTTCACTTTACCAGCCATAATCATCCTTTTTCAAATGGTTTACGAAGCCCTTGATCATTTCATCCAATACTTTTTTCCCGATCGCCTTACTTGCCCCTTTCGGGTCGCCCATGACACCAACGTGCATGTCGGGTCTTTGACTGATGTGCGGAATACGGACGCTACCTTCGAGCAGTCCCTTGCTGTTCATATTGGCATCGCTGGTCTGATAGCTGTCCGGGTTATTAATAAGCTGTTTATGCACGGCAGGTTTATCAAGGGCGTATTTTTTGCGGACAAGATCAGGTCTGATATGCAGTATCATTGATGTTTCAATTATGTCGGCGTGGTAGTTGTGCTCCTGCATCGATTGCAACCACGTTGGTGACATACTCCAGATTCCGGCCACCTCGATGGTCAGATCAGAGTACGCTTTTTCCAGACGCAGGAACATCTTCAGAGATTCCTGGATATCTCTTAGATTCTCCGAACCACCGTGCCCGAGTACCAGGATTATTCTCTTAAATCCCATTTCAGCAAACGACCGGCAAATATCGCGGACATAAAGGCCCAGCACTTGCGTGGACACGTTTACAGTCCCGGGCAATTCACCGCCGCTGAAGGTGTATGGAACAACCGGTGCGACAATACATTGTGTCTTGCGTGCAACCTCATGTGCGACATATTCAGCAGTGAGTACATCTGTGTTTATAGGCAAATGATAACCATGCTGTTCTGTGCAACCCATCGGCAACAGCAATATTTTTACAGTTCGTAAAGCTTTGCGTAATTCATCAACTGTCATTTCCGCCAGCACATGACGATGCTTTACCGTGGCCATAACATCATTCCTTTAAGAACGCTTTTTGCCTTTTAATTTTGCCGCAGTGTTTCGTATCCCTGTTATTGTATCATCAAGTTCCTGTTTTGTTAAGCGCGGATGCATGGGCAGGTTCATCTGGCGTTTATAGAAGAATTCATCCGCCACCGGGCAATTTCCATTTATGCCCAGCTTTTTTAAACCTGAAAAATGATAGGTCGGCTGGTAATGCAAAATGCCCTGCACGCCCTGCTCGCGGTAAAGCACACGGAGAAATTCATCACGATTATATAATTTCGGATCGACGCAAAGAGTAAACAAATGGAATACATGTTTGCAGTTTGGGTCTTCCCATGTGCCGGATACTCCCTCAACATCCTTTATGCCGTCATTGATATATCGGCCATTGTACTGGCGTTTGGCTGTTAACATATCGAGTTTTTTGATCTGTGCGCGTCCAACAGCGGCTTGAATCTCATTCATACGGTAATTATTGCCCCAATAACCGGCGACATCTTCAACATCAAAATGCGAAGGAACCCAATAATCACTGTATTTGCCATCGACAACCTTGTGCAGCGAGTGCTGCCCAAACTTGAAATCCGTTGCTGCTGGATCCCAGTGATTAAGATTCATACAACGAAGCATTTCAATAGGCCTTACCCACTCATCACGGTTGGTGGTAATCATGCCGCCTTCGCCGCAGGTCGTCATATTCTTAAGTGAATGGAAGCTAAATACGCCCACATCACCAACTGACCCTGCCTTTTTGCCTTTATATTCGGCTATCGGAACATGGGCACAATCTTCCAGTACATACAGATTGTGCTTTTTGGCGATATCCATTATAGGATCCATATCACACATCTGTCCACCATAATGCACAACGTAAATGGCTTTCGTCTTCTTAGTTACTTTGCGTGCAATATCTGTCGGATCGATGTTAAACGTCTTCGGATCGATATCCGCGTAAACCGGTGTAACCTTTTCTTTAAGCAGTACAAGTGATGTTGCAATGAATGTATTAGGCGTAACAATGACCTCGTCGCCGGCCTTGAGTTGAAACAATTGTGTGCAGAGATGCATGCCTGTTGTACAGTTTGAAACTGCAAAGGCATGCTTGACATTGTGGGCTTTAGCAAATTCCTCCTGGAAGAATTTTACCTGCGGCCCCATTGTCAAAGAGTCCTGTTTCATGGCCTCAAGGACTGCTTTTTCTTCCTGCTGATCATAAATAGAACCGAAGAATGAATATTTAACCTTTAATTTAACGCCATCTCCTGTTTCATAACTGGATGTAATACCGCCTTGTGAATCTTCGCCGGTTGTGTGAATTTTTTCATTTTTGTCTGTCATAATTTCGCTCCATTTACTTGACATTATTTTAAAAGTAAGTAAAATAACCGTTGCTAAACATCATATTTCAGGAATATTGTTTTGTCAAATGATAAATTAAAAAATATAAAAATTTCGGATAACGGCACACAAGCCCTTATTTTACGAACGGTTAGAGATTTTAGCCCAATTTCGCGTTCCGGGATAGTTGAAAAAACCGGCCAGCCTCATGCCGCCGTTTCAAGGTCCACATCTACCCTGCTTGATAAAGGCATTCTTACAGAAGAAGCTCATACAGACACAAACGGGCCGAGAAGAAAACGAGGCTTAAGACTCAATGGCAATTACGGTTACATACTTTCAGTCGAATATGGTCCCGACAGAATCGAAGGTGTTGTAACGAATACCGCTTACGAAATAATTGAAAAGACAGCGATTGAAATAGATTTAACCTCGCTCCCGCAGACGGTAATTATTGAACAGGTAACTAAATGCATAGAACAGCTCCAGGCCAGAACTCGCAGCTGCGGCAGGTGTCTCGGTATCGCGGCGGTTGATCCAGGGATTATTGACAGCGCAAAAGGCACATCCATCATGGCCAGTACGATTGAAAAATGGGAAAATGTTCCGATAGTCAGAATACTTGAAAAGCGATTTAAATTGCCTGTTAAACTGCTAAACACGGGCATTTCCAAAATTCGCGCAGTCGACAGGCTGGAATTTAACAATGCCGTTGATAATTTCATATACATCGAATACGGAACAGGCATCGCGTGCGGCGTTAAGTTAAATGGGACTTATATTTCAGGACACGGCAACCTTGCCGGCGAACTGGGACACTTGAGAGTAACCGATGCGCAAATACCGTGCAGTTGCGGCGGTGTAGGATGCCTTGAAGCAGTAGCAAGCCTTTCGGCCATAGCAAAAAATGCGTCGCAAGCAATCGCAGGCAAAAGCAGTATTTTGGCCGGACAAAAACAAATATCGGGCATGGATGTTATCCTTGCCGCGGCAGAGCATGATCGGCTCGCGTCTCGTATCGTAGATGAAGCATTTGAAAAGATTGGTATCGCCGTTGCCGGCCTGGTTAATATTCTAAGTCCCAAAATAGTCTTGTTCGACAGCACTATCGAAGAAGCCGGCACAGAGGCTGTAACGATGCTTCTACGAACTTTACAGAAAAGTGTACTTGTATCTCACCAGTTACAGCTTGAAACAAAAATCAGCTCTATTAAATCCCATCTCGGCGCGTTTGGCGGTGCAGCAGCTGTTTTGGATGAATGTATAACCGCATGAGACCAGCTATGAAACAGAAAAAAATAACCCGTAAATATATTTCAGACAAGCTGAAAACGATTGGAATAACGCATGGCGATACTATCATCGTCCATACCGCCTTGAGCAGTTTTGGAAAAGGATGTGGTCCAGATACGGTTATAGACGCGCTGCTTCATACAATCGGACATCAAGGCACTCTTGTTATGCCTGCGTTCGGTTCACCGGATGCAGTTTTCAATAATAAAAAAAGCGACACAACTCTCGGTATTGTGGCGCAGACTTTCTGGAAAAGGCAAGACGTTTTGCGAAGCCGGCATCCGTTTGCTTCGGTTGCAGCAATCGGACCAAACGCAAATATGTTAATCGAAGGGCATGAAAACGCTCCGACAGCACATGGGGAAGAAACCCCATATTATAGGCTGGCGCAGCTAAACGGCAAAATCCTTCTGCTCGGCGTTGATCAGGACAGGAACACATTTCTCCACACAATAGAGGAAGTGACCAAAGCTTCGTATTTGAAAACGATTTCAGGAAAATATATTGATAGGAGAGGAAAAATCAAAACAGGCGACTGGCATTATTTTCCAGGTCCACATCGCGACTTTATCAAGCTTGAGGAATCTTTGCGCAAGAATGGCCTTGTCAGGGAAATCCTCATTGGAAATTGCAGGGCTAAATTAATGGAAGCCTCGAACATTCTTAATTTCCTGTTGCCCAAATTACAGAATGACCCCACTCTGTTTCTTTCTGCCAATCCGAATCTTCCAGACGGAATCCGTCAGCTCTCTAAAATTCTGCGGGTCAAAATAGCTGATGCCACTTTCATTCTTGCCGCCGATTCACAATTCGCCGGAGGTTACATGGAAGAGATCATAGACAATATGAATTCGACCGCTATCGATAATATTGTTCTTTCGACTGTTAACGATGTTCCGTGGAGTTCTCTTGAGCAGGACAAAAGGGAGTGGTATTTGGCAGGCCTGAAAAGAGCAGGTATCAAAGTTGCAGCAATACGAATTACCAATCTGAACAATAATCTCGGTCAAGTTTTAAATGAAATAAATGGAGTTAAAGTCATTGTGCCTGCCGTGGCAGCTCTTGAAAAATTAAAGAACAGTATTCCTGCAAAAACCGAGGTACTTGTTGAAAACATTTGCGTTACGGGAAGAGATATGGTTTCAAAATTGAATGAGTTAAAGAGGCTAAATGCAATGGCAGCTTTTAATCCTTTGGAATTCCTCAAAATCGGAGAAAACCCATTCCTTAACACATATACGAGGACAAGCATTAAAAGCATGATTGGCGCGCTTTTTGTAAATGATGGATTCGCATCCGGCCGGCGCAGCGGACTTGAAGAGGGTCTTGCAGAAATAAAAGAACTCATTTCCATACTTAATTGCAGATCGTTTTCAGGATTATTTATTCTACAGCCTCCGAATCCTTCCCTGTTCCGTTCAACTATACATAAGTTTTTCCAGATATACGAAGAGGTCAAATGAATATCATAGATTTAAGCGTACCATTTATTGAAGGCAGAGACGTTATCAGCAAACTGCAAGACAACTTGCCGGTATATTATGGTTACCAGTGCTATGCTTACGACTTGCACATTAAATCACATCGAGGCACCTATTTCGAGACTTCGGCACACGTATTCCGCGATGGCAAAAGCACCGCCGACGTTGCTGTTTCTGACCTTGTTCTGCCGGGCTATTGTATGCGATATGCCGCTTCGGATTGCTGTATCAGGGCGGAGCATTTTGAAAAACTGCTGGGCAATATCGCACCAAATTGCGCTGTCCTCATAGATACGGGTGAGGATCGAACACAATATTTCTCGCGAGATGCCGCCCAGTGGCTGGCCGCGCATAATGTCAAGCTTATGGGATCCAGTACGGACGGCTATGACAGGGGTTTTGTAAATCCGACAGGCTTTTTCATCGATTTATTCAAGGCGGAAATACCAATAATAGCTAATTTGACTAATCTTCATTTGTTACCAAAAGAAAACTTCCAAATCATCGTCCTTCCGCTAAAAGTTACTTATGTATGCACAGTCCCTTGTCGTGTAATCACTCTTATAAATGACTCAAACTGATCAATTTTGAATACGGATATTTGTATAGCTAAATGCTAAAAGTAAAAAAATTATAAGAAATTTATAAAAATGAAAAAAAATGACTCGGTAATAATTGCAATGAAACGCAGGCGGCTGGAATTTTTTAAACTGCTTGTTGCTGCCGTTTATTTTTTGATTTGTCCGGCAGGTTCGGCATATGCAAACGATGAGATATGCCATCCGTTCCAGGGCGTTACGTATATTCATCGCACACAAACGCTGCCGAGATTGCTGTCAATGCACATTCTAATCATAGATTTACATGCTGACGGCATCAGCTTTCTTGTTACACCTCCTAACAACGATTTGCCAGGCAATACAAATAAACAGACTACCAGTAGTTTTTTAAAAAGCTGTAACGCTCAAATGGCAATCAATGGCGATTTTTTTTGGCATGATCCGAAAGGCCAGTCGATAACAACAAGTGTTTGCGGATTCGCAGCTTCCAATGGCGCGATATATAATCCGTTTCAAAGCGGCTGGGAGTACGCAATAAATATTTCCAAAAACAATACGGCCACACTCATACATTGGGTCGCGGGCGGTTCCAACACTCAATATGCCCCTGCGGAGGTTTCGATTTATAATGCTATTGGCGGCGCTCCTAAAATAATCAGTAACGGTCGGCTCTTTCCATGCACAGATTCGACCAATACTGCCGCAGGACTGCATCCGAGAACCGCGATTGGTCTTACCGACGATGATAAATTAGTTCTGTTTGTTGTGGATGGACGGCAGGTTCACAGCGGAGGCATGACTACCGTTGAGACACCAGAAGTTTTATTGGGTTTTGGCGTAGTTGATGCGATAAATCTCGACGGAGGCGGTTCAAGTACTATGGTACTGGCGGATCCCAACGTCAGAATTGTTAACAGTCCGGCAGACGCGACAGGAGAACGCGAAGTAGCAAACCATCTTGCGGTTTATGCAAAGCCTGCGCGAACTTGCGACCTCTTGCATGCCATGTGAAACGAACACCAAACTCTCATTTTTCAGCAGTTTTTGCATAAGTCTTGTAAACATAATGAGCAACAATTCTCGATGAATAGCAAGTTGTTTTAGGAAAATCCCCAAAAGTATTGCGTGGGATTGCGTACGATTGCGTGAGATTGCATCTATTGCGAGTAATT
>JBDKUM010000225.1:0-9977 GCA_039679715.1 Phycisphaerales bacterium | reverse complement strand
TTAAATTGGCAAGCTGACGCAATGGTGTTGGCGTGCCATAATAGTCAACCCTAAGGTTTTCCACCAAACCGGTTGAAGCCCTGCCGGTACGAAGAGATTTATATTCGTTGGCAAGATGCTCCATGACTTTTTCCATCATCACTTTATGTTCGCTGACAATTTTTTGAGTTGGCATAGTTAATCCCTTAAATTTTCAATATTCATTTAAGAAATAATCGTTCCGACTTTTTCTCCATGAAGAGCTTTAATGATATTGCCTCTTTGGAAAATATTCAAAACAATAATCGGAATTCTGCTTTCACTGCACAGACTAACGGCAGAATGATCCATAACCTTAAGATTACTTGTAAAAACATCCTTATACGCAAGTTTTTCAAGCAAATTTGCGTTTGGATTCTTTTTTGGGTCATCATCATATACGCCATCAACCTTGGTTCCCTTGATGAGCAAATTAACATCAAGTTCCGAAGCCCTAAGAGCAGCACAGGTATCTGTTGAAAAGAAAGGATTGCCTGTTCCGCCTGCGAGAATGGCTATTGTGCCCTGCTCGAGATATTTTATAGCTTTGCGTCTGATGAAAGGTTCGCAAATAGCTGAAATTTCGATTGCACTTAAAACGCGAGTGGGCTGCTCTAGTTTTTCGAGAGTTTCCTGCAAAGCACAGGCGTTTATGACTGTAGCAAGCATGCCCATATAATCAGCGGTATGACGCGGGATATGACTTGCTTTGCTGAATGTTTCACCGCGAAGAAAATTTCCGCCGCCAACAACAATCGCAACCTGCGTACCTAATTTCTTAACTTGTATGATTCTTTCAGCAATAGAGGCAAGGCACTGGCCGTCAATTCCAAATTCTCCAGTCTTGCAAAAACTTTCGCCGCTTAATTTCAGCAGCACACGTTTATATTTAAGTTCAGGCATAAAGTAACCTAATTTAAATTATGAATTTTAAATTTTTAATTAAAAATTAAACATTA
This sequence comes from Phycisphaerales bacterium, assembly GCA_039679715.1. Classification (GTDB taxonomy): domain Bacteria; phylum Planctomycetota; class Phycisphaerae; order Sedimentisphaerales; family UBA12454; genus UBA12454. The sequence goes on along the minus strand of JBDKUM010000225.1, from coordinate 9,000 downwards.
ATAATTAAGAATTACATATGGTCTTATAAAAAAAAAGCACCGGTTTAGCGGTGCTTTATATTATATTATCCGATTGCGAACCGGACAAATGATTTTATTTTTGCCGTTCCGCCTGCATTTTTAGCAGTATCGGCAATAATCTTTTCTACCGATATTTTTTCATCTTTCACAAAGCCTTGTGATAAGAGGCAGTTTTCAGCGAAAAATTTATTCATCTTTCCGTCAACAATCTTATCAATTATGTTTGCCGGTTTATCTTTTACCTGTTCAGCGGCTATTGCACGCTCGCGTTCAACAACATCGGCGGCAATACCTGATTTATCAAGAGAAATAGGATTTACAGCGGCGACATGCATCGCGACATCTTTGGCGATTGTCTGGAATTGTGCATTATCAGCGACAGCCTGTGTGCTTGTTTCAAATTCTACCATAACTCCAATTTTACCGTTGAAGTGAACATATGTTGCTATATGGCCGGGACCTTTAAGCGAAATTTTCGCATAACTTCCAACTTCGGTCTTTTCTCCGGTCTTGCTGACGCTTTCAGTTATCATATCGACCAACTTTTTGCCGTCTTTTTCAGTATTGAGAAGATTTTCAGCACCGGCTGTTGCTTTGCATGCCAGCAAATAATCAACGATAGTATCGGCAGTGTGAAGGAAAGTATCGCTTTTGGAAACGAAATCTGTCTCACAACAGAGCGTTGCCATAGCGGCTTCTTTCCCATCAGGGGTAGAAACACATATAACTTTGCCTTCTGTAGTTTCTCTGTCAGCTCTTTTCTGGAGGGTAGCTAAACCTTTTTTCCTTAATAAGGTCATAGCTTCATCAAGGTTACCATTCGTATCTGCAAGAGCTTTCTTGCAGTCCATCATTCCCTGGCCGCTCAATTTGCGAAGTTTAACAACTAATGCAGCATCAATTTCTGCCATGTAAATATACTCCAATTATAAATTTTAAATCTAAATTTTTAATTATTGATTTTCAGCGGGTGCTTCTTTTGCTTCACCTTCAGCTTCGTCGGCTCTTGCTAAAGAACGTCTGCGAACTTTGCTTTTGCGATCATCATCTTTGGAAAAAGCTCTTTGAGTTGTCTTGCCTTGTGCGACAGCAGGAATAAGCTCATTAACAATCAAATTGATCGCTTTGACAGAATCATCATTTGCTGGAATTGGAATGTCTACCAAATCAGGATCGGAATCTGTATCTATAATCGCGATTGTTGGAACGCCCATTTTCTTGGCTTCACGAAGAGCAAGGATTTCTCTTTTTGCATCAACGGCAAAGATAACGCCGGGTATCTGGCTCATCTTGCGAATACCTTCGAGATTCGATTTCATCTTTCGAAGTTCACGCTTGAGAGTAGAAGCGCGTTTCTTGCTTTCAGATTCGATTGAACCATCGTTTGCCATTGATTCAAGTTCGTCTAATCTCTGAATTCTCGAATGAATAGTTCTGAAGTTTGTCAGCGTGCCGCCAAGCCAGCGGTTGGTTACATAATGCATGCCCGTCGCTTCAGCAGCATTTTTAACAGCTTTTTGAGCCTGTCTTTTGGTGCCGATAAAGACAACGTCTTTGCCTGAAGAAACAATGTCCTTCAGGAGTTTTTGTGCGAGAATAATTCCCTTTAACGTCTCACGGACATTGATAATATGAACCATACCTCTACGTGAATAGACGTAAGGCTTTGTTTTGGGATTCCATCTGCTGACAGTGTGCCCAAAATGCACACCAGCACTAATCAAATTACGAGCCAGATCATTTGCCACTAAAAGGCCTCCAAAAAATAATAACCTATTAAAGATAAACCAATATTTTTCATTTCCCTAAAGGGAAATACCTGTATTTTTGAAAACACTAATCTTGGTTTTACGCAAGAATATAGGACAAAGCAATTTACTTTAAGCCAATACCTCTGTCAAGCTATTTTGTTTGGTATTATACGTCGGAAAAATTATGAAATATAAGACAATAAAGGTTTGCTTTTATGGGCTTTTTTGGTAAAATAGGTACTTTGGAAATCTTTAGGAAGGTAGAAGAATGTTATCAGGAGCAAGAAAACATAGCAATTTTATTGCTATAATCCTTTTTTCAGCAAGTATTTGCGCTGCAACTCCAAGCATACAAACCTACGGCGTTTTTGATGTAACTTTCTACAATGCAGGAGATACTGACGGCACAACAACCGGAGAACAGGACTGGACAAGTCAGCAAATGTTGGACGTTGAATCTTCTATTTACCAATGGCAGAGTCGAATTGCCAATGTTTCCGGAAGACAGATAAGAATGAGCCTTTTCTGGACTGAAATGGATACCGCGACAAGCACCAGTATTCTTGGCGGTTCAGCGAGTCATAATATTGGTACTGGTTCACAAATATGGAATTTGGGTGAATACGTCTGGAAAGAAGGTTTAAACCCTGGATTAACGACAGACGGTTTTGATACAATGATTCTGTATGATGTTACAGCAGCAGGATTGAACTGGAATTTCGGTTCCATGGCACCATCTTCCGGCCAGATTGATTTTAGAAGTGTAATCACTCATGAAATCGGACATTCTCTTGGCTGGGATTCAACATACGATAAAACCTATGATGATTGGGGCTGGATGTATCTTAACAACAACGGAGGCGGCAATTACTTTGGGCTATCAGATTGGGACAAAAATCTTGTAGACGGCTCAGGCAATAAACCTCTAAATGGCGGCAAAGGCACACCCCAGGATTTTATTCAAACCGATAATCCGGTCTATTTTGACGGCTCAAACGCTGTGGCTCTGTACGGCGACCTGGTTCCAATCTATGCACCAGACCCTTTTAGGTCAGGATCAAGCCTTGTCCATCTAAACGAAGCAGAATTAGGCAATTTACTAATGAGTCCTTTTGTAGCTTCAGGACAGATGGTACGGGAAGTATCCGAACTTGAATGGGCGATGATGACGGATATGGGCTGGACAATTATTCCTGAACCTGCATCTGTTTTATTAATGCTTTCAGCAATCGGAATGTTTAGATACAAAAACAGGAAATAATCATTCAAATTTCTATTGATGTAAGCCCCTGATGAGAATATAATGCAAGTACAGCATTATTAATATCTTAGGGATTAAAGCAATGGCACAGGATGAATTGCCGGAAACTGATAGACGCCAGCAAGGTAACGATGCCCTTGTCATTCGCGCACACGATGATCGCAATGCATTTATCCTCCTTTATGACATCTATTATGAAAAAATATACCGCTACTGCTTTATAAACCTCCGTATAAAACAAATCACAGAAGATATTACCAGCCTGGTCTTCATGCGCGCTGCGATGGAAGCAAAACAATTTAAAGGGAAAACCAGAAGAGAATTCGTTGAATGGCTTTCGGGCATTGCCGCTGTTGAGATAAAAAAATATTTAAAAAAAACCAATCTTGATAATCATGATGATGAGGAAATCTCTATCGATTCCAAACATAAAGATAGACTAAGAACGAAACTGATTGACGCATATCAACAGGGACAGAATCAGACAGGCAAAATGGTTTTGTATATGGCCGCTGCGGTGCTGATACTGATTGTTGCGATTATAGGTTATAATCTTTTATCAAGTGAACCGAAAAGCGTTCGTGAAGTAAGACCCAAATTGAAAAAAACAATCGAGCCGCAAAAGCCCGGAAAGATAATCGAAAGATTAGCTGTGAAAAAACAGGAGCCTGAAGCTGTAGAACCGCAGGAGCAGGAGATTGAACCGGAAGATATAAAAGACGAACCTAACAAAATCGAAAGTATCGAAAAGAAAACTGCTGAAAGATTTTTAATTACGGGAGTAGTTTTGGATTGGCAGCAGAGACCTTTGCAGGCAACGATAACTAAGGGGCCGTTTCCAAAGAATGAAGTTAATAGAGTTGTTTGCGACGCAAATGGCAGATTCGCAATTAAAGCAGCGGAAACGGGTGTAGAAGTGCTTACAGCACAATGCGAAGGAGCGGCGCCGGCGGTACAGGCAATTGAAGTAAAGGAACAAATGGAACCAATCACAATCACCCTTGGGTCTCCAAATATTATCATGGGGCAGGTTACAGATATTAATGGGATGCCGATGGAAGATGTGGATGTGAAAGTTGTCGGCTGGCAGGGAGTTGGTTCGCTTGTATTTTCAACCAAAACCGATGCTTCGGGATTTTTCCAATGGGATAGTGCGCCGCCGGATGATGTTTACTTCGATATGCAGAAAAATAATTATATGAGCATACGCAATTATCCGATGAAATACGGAATTGATTATAAAATTCTTATGGTACGACCTTTAAAAATGCACGGCAAATTAATCAGCGCAGAGCCTACAATTGAAATTGAGAATTTTATAATGACGGTAGGTTATTATTTTGAGAAAGATAAAATTACTTGGCAAGACGCGAATTCGGTGATTTTCTCCGGCAACACTTACGAGATGAATATAAGTGAGCCATTCGAATTCAAATTAAAAGTACAATCGGAAGGATTTGAGAAGGTCGAATCGCCAACGTTTAATCTATCGCAGAATACATTCGATTACACTTTTATCATGCATTTAGAAAATTAAATGAAAAATTAACTGTCTCGAACATACTATTTTTTGCCGCATTTATGCCATTTTATGTCGCGCGGATGTCATATTGATGTCATTTATTGTCAAATACGCTTAAGAAAACAGTGCTAAATAAAAAAACGCACTTAAAAAACCTCTTTTTTCCTTCAAAAATTCGATTTTTAGCTCAAAAGATTAATTTTTTGTTCAAAAGATTCGAAATTTTACATCAAAAATCAACCACTTTTCAGAATTTTGAAGTTGAGGAACAATGTTGAGAATTCATATTTAAAAAAGGGCGAACACATGGGTTCGCCCCTACACCAACAGGTATTATACCATAATTTCAGTCGGGAATCGAATGGAATCGGATGGGAACGATTAGATTTTGTAAATATTTTTTTTGAAACTTGCGCGAATTTGAAAAAAAGCGTACAGCGTTCAGCGTGGAGCGGATAAAGTAGAGCGTTTAGCCCTCTGCGAGGCCTCCGCTACGCTTCGACGTTTAGCGATCTGCGAGGGTTAAGTGTTCGATAAGAGAGTCGATTTGCTCTTTGGTATGTTCTGATTGCAAAGAAATTCGCAAGCGTGATGTGCCGGGGGCGACGGTTGGGGGACGAATGGCAACAACGAAAAAACCTTTTTCAAACAACCTTTTAGAAATCTCAATCGTTTTTTTGTTATCACCAATAATTACCGGAATAATGTGGCTGGTGCTTTGGCCGGTGTCAAACTTCATCTCTTGAATTCTTTTACGCAGATAATCACTGTTTTCTTTCAAACGTTTCCGCCTATCTTGTGCTGTCCTGATGATTTCAAGGGCACAAAGTGCGGCTGCGGAATTTGCGGGCAAGGGAGCGGTTGTGAAAATAAAAGTTCTGGCTTTATTGATGAGAAAATCCGTTACGCATTTATCAGCGGCAAGAAAACCGCCCATACAGCCTGCGGATTTACTTAATGTGCCGATGATGATATCTATATCATCTAAAACACCTAATTCCTCGGCAAGACCTGCACCGGTTTGGCCCAGGCAGCCGAAGGCATGTGCTTCATCGATAATTAGAAAGGCATTATGTTTTTTCTTCAGTTCGATGAGTTTTTTAAGGTCGGCACAATCGCCATCCATTGAAAAAATAGTTTCAGTAACGATGAATTTTCTATTGTATTCTTTTGAACTTAGAAAATGTTCGATTTTATCGTATTGGGTTCGGTGATATGTCCTGAACTGCGCTTCGCTGCTTCGAGCGGCATCGATTATCGAGGCATGATTAAGTTTATCAAGCAGAATCAAGTCCCCTTTTTTGGGAATAGTCTGCAAAACCGCAAGGTTTGTCATGAAACCAGTCGGAAAAACAAGGGCAGCTTCTTTATTGAACATTTGGGCCAGTGCTTTTTCAAGCTGCATGTGCGGCTTGAGGCTTCCGCTGATAAGGCGCGAAGAGGCAGAGCCAAAACCGAATTCATCCATCGCTTTTTTCGCGGCGTTTATAAGCCGAGGGTCGGCGGCAAGATTCAGATAATTATTGCTGCAAAAAATAATTTTCTCACTGCCTCCGATTCGAATTGTTGTGCCGGCCGCAGAATCAATTTCGGTCAGGATTCGAGATAAATCCTTTTGCTTAAGGTCATTAAGCTCATTATGTAAAAAATCATATTTCATTTTGAAATTTTTCTGATTGAAAAACCAACGATTTCCCCGATATTATATATAAAATTAAACAATTAAAATTAAAAATTACAAGAGCCTCTAAAAATTCGAAGAATTGAGATTGCTTCGTCGCCCTGCTTCTCAGGACTCCTCCCTAAAGGGATTGGAATCGCAATGACAGGGTCTTGGCATGGCGGGATCTTTCGAAATGACATTTGCACGTTTTTCCAATTTTCAGAGGTTAACTAATAATTTTGTTTTCAGAAAAACCTTCAATGTTATAATCGATTTTCTATGGGAATATACGACAGACAATATTATCGTGAGGATGAAGGCAAAGGCATGTCTCAAATGCAATTTAGACTGCCTACGCTGACGCCGGTTGTTAAGTATTTGCTTATAATCAACGTAACCATTTATGTTCTTAGTATGCTAATAAGACCATTTGGCTTTTTTGTTTATAGCTGGTTCGAAGTTGATTCAAGCACGTTGGGCACTTCCGTCCAACTTTGGCGGCTTATCGGATATCAATTTTTACATGACCCTAATGGTGCGGGCCATATAATTATGAATATGCTCGGTCTTTATATGTTGGGGCCGACACTTGAAAAATTCTGGCAAAGTAAAAAATTCCTGATCTTTTATCTGGCTTGCGGAACAGCAGGCGGACTATTTTATATCCTGCTCTCGAATATGGGAGTCATAAGTAAAGGGCAATTAATCGGCGCATCAGGTTCGATTTTGGGAATGCTGGCGGCTTGTGCGATTCTTTTCCCGCACTTTGTCGTATTTTTACTGTTCTTCCCTGTGCCAATCAGAATAGCGGCAATACTTTTCATTTTCCTGTTTATCGGAAATATTTTTCTAGGCGGTAAAAACGCCGGCGGTGACGCGGCACATCTTGCAGGCATGGTCGTTGGCGCATGTTACGTATATTTCTGGCCCAAATTTAAAGGAAGATACAGTAATATCTATTCGAAAAACAACTGGGAAAAGAATTTCAAGGCCTATAACGAATTGCAGCAGGAAGTCGACAGAATACTTGCGAAAGTCAATGATGAAGGAATCGCCAGCCTGACGAAAAAAGAAAAAAAGACGCTTGAAGAAGCAACACGTCTTGAACAGATGAAAAGCAAATATTAATTAAAGGCACAAGAGCATAAGAGCACAAGTTTTTACACCTATGCTCTTATGCCTTATAGTGATTATTAATTAATTCCAGTCTATTTCTTCTGAGCGGTTCAATAATTCTTCGAGATGCTTTTGGACCTGCTGCTCCTTTTTATCCTTGATTGTCTCAAGTTCGGCCTGGCTTTTCTTTACGTCCTGCTGAAGTTCTTCAAGCTTCTTTTTCAGTTCTTCATACCTTAATTGCTTTTTCTGTACAATCAGGTCGAATCTTTGGCCGAGAACATCTTTGAGCTGATCGGTCAATTCTTTTTTCGTTTTTTCATCTGTCGCGGCTTTTAGCTGATCGAGCAGTTCGTTGCGTTTCTGTTTGAGAGCCATATCCTTTTTCAATACCTCGGCGAGTGCGGGATTAGACTGCTCTGCTTCGAGTATCTGCCAATAATTTCGCATTTCAAACATCATTCGGCGATTGAAGCCGCGTTGATCTTTGAGCTTGAGCTCGCGCAATTCTTTTGCTTTGTTGGGGTCGTTTTTATCGAGCCAACTCAAAAGTTCATTTTCTCTCTGCTCTATATTGTGGCGAATTCGCTGGCCCGCAGGTCCCATCGGCCTTTGATGTTCTGCATCCCCCAACATTCTGCCTGTTCTCATATTCGGTTCATTTGGTTCCGGTTTAGATTGTGAGTCGACTTCCCGGCCGGGAGGAAGAGGAGGAAGTTTGGGCATGGGAGGACCCGGAGGCAGTTCCTGTGCAAGCGAAAATGAAGTTGTGAGAAAAACAAAGAGGAAATATAACTTTATCGATGATTTCATTTTTTAACCTTTCCAAAAAGAAGTATCAGTTTCAATTATATCACCTTCAAGATTCGTAATACTATCAGTCAAAACGCTGTTTGAAGAATCTTCATTCAGGCATAGAGTAAAATATTCACTCCTTAAAAGACTAAATTCCTTTTCAAATTCAGATATTCCGTCATCTTCATTTGAAAAGACGCTAAGAGAACTTGCTTTAGAATCCGTATTTTCACGTATAAAATCCTCAAACACCAGCGACCATGCGATGATAATCACTGCCGCGACAGCCGCTGTTTTAAGAATTAATTTAGTAACGCTTATTCGTTGTTTTTGGCTTTGCAGCCTGCGCTTAATATCATCAACCAATGCAGGTGCGGGCGCGGGAGCCGGGAATTTTTCGAACAGGTTGTCAATTTCCTGCGAAACTTTTTTAAGTTCGGTCAAATCAAAATTTCCATTTTTTTCAGTCATAATTATTTTCTTTTTTTACGCTTTTTTTGCGTTAAAAAAATGGGTACAGGCACACGGCTTCGCTAGCGCTGCGCCTTTGAGCCAGTCCCCATTTTTTTCAGCCGAAATTAGCCAGAGTCGAAATGACAAATCTTTATTCTTTCATTAGTTCTTTAAGCTTTTTTAATCCGCGATGCACTTTCGAAAGTACCGTATTAATAGGTTCTTTTCTCAATTCAGCTAATTGCTGAAAACTTAATTGCGAATAGTACCTCATTACAATAATCTCAGCTGTGTCAGGCTCAAGCGATTTTAAAGCTTTTGCAAGTTCATCGGAAAGACCATCATCCCCTGATACCTGACTCTCTTCGGTAAAATTTTGCCCAAAAGAATCAATCATTTTGTCATGGCTTTTTTTGGC
>JBDKUM010000224.1:0-35758 GCA_039679715.1 Phycisphaerales bacterium | reverse complement strand
TCAAAAGTATTCGTTTAGGTTTTTCTACTCGCCATTGCAGCAGGCCGTTTGATTCTGTACGTTTCCACATTTCAATTGGCACAAAATCATAAGTTAATCCTATCAAGCCAAAATTATCACCTTCCAGTGTTCTCATTCGTGCTTTCATATGCACCGACTTTAAATCAGATACAGCCTTAACTGCATCTGCAAGAACTTGGTTGGCGTAAGCGACTGGAGTTGATTTATTTAAAAATGTTATTCCTAAAAATGCCGCGAAGATTATCACGGCCGCAACTGCAAATTTTGTTATTCTGCTTTTCATAATTTTTCTCACAATTCTAAGGCTGCGATTAATGGCATCAGCCTGTTTAAGTTTTTTGTTTTGTTCACATACGATTTTATTGAAAACTGAATTTTCAATACTGATAAAGCTGTTTTTTTGTGCATCTGATTTAAATCTTTGATTAATCGCATTGATTTTTTCAAATTCATTTTTGCACTGGCAGCAATTTTGTAAATGTGTTTCGAATTGAATCTTGTTTTCTTCAGATAGCAAGCTTTCCATATATTCAACAAATTGTTCTTTAATTTCTGTGCAAGTCATTTTTGCACCTCACTTTTTGCTACAGATTTCACAGAGACCAAAGAAATATAAAATTTATATACAGTGTTAATCCGTGTTCCGCCTCTGCGGAATCCGTGTCTTAAAAAAACTGTGTTAATCTGTATCTTTTTCATTTTTGGTTCTCAAAAATCTGACGCAATTGTTCGTAAGCTCTCGAGAGCGTTTTTGTAACCGAACCGATCGGCATATTAAGATTGGCGGCGATTTGCTGACAGGATTGATTAGCATAAAAACGAAGCAGTATTATTTCCCTGTAAGAATCTGGAAGTTTTGCAAAAGCCTGTTGCAATTCAAAATCATTTTCAATGTTCTTCTTATCAGGTACATCATCAATCGAATCTAAATCGACACATTGACATTTACTTCGCATTTGCTCTTTTGCCACATTATTAGCGATGCCAAAGAGCCAGGCCGGGAAAGACTCGTGTTTTTTAATGTCCGCTAAGCTGAAATATGCCCGAACAAAGGTTTCCTGGGCAGCCTCTTCCGCAATGGACTTATTGCGTAATTTACTTGCCAAATAAGCACTTACAGCAGACTGATAGCGGCTTATCAGATGGCGAAATTCGTCAGGCCTGCCATCTAAACATAGCTGTATTAACGATTTATCACTTTGCTCCATTAAAAAGCCTTAAAAAACTCGAGTCTAATATATAGTGCAGAAAAAAGTATTTTTGCGACAAAAAAATAAAAAAACCGTGAAACGATTCCTGGCACCGTTTTTTTTCTTTGAGCATAAAAAAGGCCGAGTTGATGAGAACCCGGCCTTGGAAATGATTTTGGCTTTATCTAATTTATTTCTCTAGGCTTACCTTTGTTTTCCTGTATGACGCAGGATTTTTGCCCGTTAATATCTCGGAATTTTATAAGGAGATCAATTAAATATTTTTTCCCTTTTTCGAACTGTACAGTGCATGGAACTATAACGACTGATTCCACATCGCCTTGCTGTAAAATTCCAATTTCCACTAATTCTGAAATACCATCACTTTTGCCAAAATTATGATAAAGTTGTTCATCTGTTTGATTTGCCAGGCCGGGCATTAATCTGCGTACCATTGTATAATTTCCATCAATCACCGCCTGCCAGAAAGAAGTCAATATTTGCTCGCACGCCTCCTGACGCGTTGTTCCATCTTCTATATTCAAACCGGAGTTCGGATCAAAAAGCGGAGTAGTAATTTTGATTGTATTGGTTGGCTCATTAAGATTAAAGATTTCATCCGGAAGTTGTTCATAATAGATTATTTTAGAAATATCAAACTCCGGGGTGCCTTTCCAATGAGCATTTTGCCATTGTTTCAAATGCACCAATAGTTTCGTTTCCAAATCGAATTCAGCCCACCATGATTTATTTTTATCAAGTGAATTGCAGTAAATAAATATGCGATCTTTTCCTGTTTCAGCATCCACGCCATATTGTTCTTTCCAAATATTCGATTTCTCTTTTAGAAAATTTAGTAATTCCGTGGTTGGCCAGGGATCAACCCTGAAAAATTCTCCTTCTATATTATAAGTATTGCTGTCAGGAAATTGGATGTAGGCCTGCTGATCTTGAGCAACCGCTGTGAACAAATTAGAACAGGCAAATTTTACTTTTTCAGATTTTGTCTGCTGCGGATTTGCCCGTGCCCACATTTCAAAATCAATTGTTTCAAATTCAGCTTCCGGAGGAATTTGCCTTTTCAATAATATATATATATTTGAAAGCGGTTTTGAAACCTTACCTGAGAAGTATATTGAATTGTAAAATTTCATTGCCTCAATCGACTGCTCAACTGCCCATGCCGGTTGTGTTGATTTAGCAATAAACATAATTGGTATTGCCGCTGCTATAATTATAACTGACGCTGCTGCTAATTTTGTAATTGAACTTTTCATCATTATTCTCCATACACCCGGTTTGTTTATATCCGGGTCTCTCTTATTTGTTTTTTCCTGTGCTTCTATAATATCGATGAGAATTTGTTTATCCATATCAGCACGAGGAGTTGCCTCAATTTTTCTAATTAAATCTTCTATCTTTTTAACAGGTTTCATTTTTGCACCTTGCCATTTAAAATTATTTTTAATTTATCCAATCCATACCGGTATCTGCTTTGAACAGTTTTTATCGAAACGTTCTGCATTTTTGCGATATCATCAAATTTTATACCGCCTTTTATATGAAGCATTATCGCTTCCTTCTGTTCGTAAGGTATTTGCTTTAAAGCACTATACAAAAGCTGAAATTCTTCATTGCAGATGGCAGAAAATTCTGGAGAAATTTCATTTGTGCATAATAACTCTGCCTGCTCTAAATTTTCCGGCCGCCTTGAGTTGTTTCGGATTCTGTCACGTGCCTTGTTAACAACACACACAGCAAGGTATGATTTTAAGCTGCCCTGAAGTTTTAATTTTTCACTCGACTGCGCAAACGATACAAAAAAATCATGTACCACATCTTCAGCGGTATTAAAATCATTTACAAGAGACGCAACCAATGTCAGTAAATAACGCTTGTATTTCTGATAAATTTTGCACAGAGCATCTGAACTGCCGCGTTTAAATTTCCATATTAGCACTTTGTCTTCTAACATCCGCAAGCCCGAAAAAATGTTAATATCAACATCTGTACATAACACGTTATTGGAGTCTATTTTACTTTAAAAAAAATTTAATTTCTTAAATAAAAGGTTATAATTTTTCATTTGAAATACCCGACAAAATATGTTATAATATACACAAAGTTAAAAGTGAAAAACTAAGAGTGAAAAGCAGCCCTCCGGAATACGAATAACTGATAATTTAGCTCTTTAACAAATAAATTACTCATTACTCATCTACCCATTTACTCACATGTTTTTTTCAGTAAAAACACCAATCTTTTGAGTAATTAAATCAATCTTTTGAGTAAAAAGTTGTTTTTTTGAAGCAAAAACGAGGTTTTTTAAGGGTCTTTTTTCATTTAGCCCTGTTTTTTTAAGCCTTTTTGACCAAAAGTAACATCAATATGACATCCGCGCGACATAAAATGACATTCCCTCAACATTTTTTAACATATTTGCGACAGGTATTTTTATCACTGTTATCAAAATTAATAAAAAAAGGCTGGGAAATACCCAGCCTTTGAAGCTTGTTAAGGGATTGTATTATTTTAATTTAGTGGCTTTTAAAGGTTTGCCAAACAACTGAAACTCTTCATTTGCTCCGTATTTAAGTAAGAACTGCTGAATTTTTTCAGATGAAGCAGTCAGAACGATCGAACCATTTTCAAGTCTTTCATGCTGGATTGCGTTTGCATCAGCTTTGAGAATTTTCTCAAGCGATTCAGGATTTATAAACCAAAGTTCCATCGCTTTGTCATTCACTTGGGCTTTTATAAATGTATGCGCAGCTACGAGATGCAGTTTGTAAAAATTGTTTTCAGACAGGCTGGCATCTTTGGGATAAATATCTAAAAATAAATTATTCCCGATTTTTCCTGCCGCAACATTAAACTTGCCGACTTTTCCGCTTTCATCGATATAAATTCCTTCATAACCTTTTTCAGTTGCTTTAATTTCCCAAATGTTGTTGGAATCATCCGCTGCCCAATAACCAACAATTCTCGGATCTTGTATTATTTGATCGTTTTTAAAAAGTGGATGCAAAGATGGTATACAGCCGCAAATAAAGAGAGCAAGCAAATAAAAAGCTAAAAGTTTTAAATTTTTCATACAGAACTCCTTAAAAAAATGTGAATTATAAATTTTATGGACATACGATTTCAATGTTGGTCAAATAATTTGCAATGCCGCCAGGTGTATTTTGATTTGAAAAATGCCATGCGAGCCTGGCAAATTCACTGCCATTATATTGCGTTGGAAAAACGCCTCCATTATTTCGATATTGAATTAAAGAAGCGAAAAAATTATTAATATTCTTTCCATTTGTCATTAACGTTTCAGCGTTTATTTGAATCGAGATTCTTTCAAAATCATTCAGCGAGATATTGTCTACTTTATCAAATTGAAAATAATCAGCCGACATTTCTAAAAAAGATTCTAAATATTTATTGGTAATATTCGGAAGCTTCAGTGGAATATATTTCTTTTCCTGATTTATAATGACATATCCCTTCTTTCCTTTATTATCAAATATAATTGAAAATTCGCCATCATTGGAATTTATTCTTACAGAGCCGGTTTTGTCAGAAAAAGTATGCTGTATGATATTAAATGTTATTTCATTATAGAAATTATTCTTACTGATATGGTTAATGATAAAACCAGTTATAATAATGATTAAGACGGCAGCTCTAACTGAATATTTATATATATTTGTATGAACGCTTTTTGTTGAAATATTTGATTTTTCATAAGCATCCAGAGAATCAGAAAGAATTTTCTTATCCATCGAAGTGCTGAAAATCGCAGCATTCTTTTTTGCATGTAAATATTCTTTTATCAAGTTTTCAGTTTTTTTAACATTAAACATTTTATACCTTTTCATCCAATAGCGTTCTAAGCTTATCTATGCCGTAACGGTATCGGCTTTGAATTGTATTTATAGAAACATTCTGCAATGAAGCAATTTCCCGGAATTTCAAACCATGCTGTAAATGCAGGGAGATAATTTCTCGCTGGTCATATGGAAGCTGTTGCATAGCCGAATCAATCTTTCCCGCAAGTTCAATATTAATCGCATTGCTTAGCGGAATCGCAGAATTCAAATCAGCTATTTCAATTTCATCAATGTCAACATCTGATTTCAAATTATCTCTGCTAAGATTTTTGATTCTGTTGGCGACCGAGACTAGCAGATAACTTTTTAAACATGTTTTTAGTTCGAGAGTTTTACCTCGGCCGGCGAAAGACACAAAGCAATCGTGCACGATGTCTTCAGCAAGAGTTTTATCATTTAAAAGAGCATGCGCAAGTGCGAGCATATTCTTTTTGTACTTTTCGTATATGTGGCAAAGAGCATCGGAACTGCCCTGCCTTAATTTCCAAATTAACCATTTGTCTTCAAACATAAATTATATTAATCGCGACTCGCTGATAATAAGACACGCAACTATTTATTTTAGTCTATAAAAAAAGCTGATTTTTTAAATCAGCTTTAAGTACTTCATTAAATGAATCTATTCCGATGTTACCCCGAGCATTTGAGTTATATTGTCAAATTCATCGAGAGAATAAAATTCGATAATAATTTTCCCGCGCTGTCCATTTTTCCTCGCTTTGATATCTACTCTTGTTCCCAGGCGAGCGCGTATTCTTTCTTCAAGATCCTTAATGTTTGCAGGCTTGTCGATAATCATTTTTTGTTTTTTGTCATCGCCGGCAGCGATCGCAAGACGTACGAGTCGTTCCACTTCACGAACACTTAACCGCCCTGCCAGTGCACGGTTGGCAAGTCTTCTGCGTAAATCATCAGTCGGCAAAGCAAGAATCGCACGGGCGTGACCCATATCAAGCGATCCTTCAATCAGCATTTGTTTTACTTCGGCCGGCAGATTTAATAGACGAATATAGTTAGCTATTACGGACCTATCTTGTCCAAGTTTATGTGCTGCCTGTTCCTGCGTAAGGTTGAAAGTTTCCATAAAAGCCTGATATGCTTTTGCCTTTTCAATAGGGTTCAAATCAGCACGATGTATGTTTTCCACTATTGCTAAGGCCAACATTTCAGAATCATCTGTCTTTCGAACCATCGCAGGTATCTTTTTCAGCCCTGCTAATTGGGACGCCCTAAAACGTCTTTCTCCAGCTACAATCTCGTATTTGCCGTTATTTGGCCTAACAATAATAGGTTGTAGTATTCCGTTCTCCTTAATTGAGCTTGCCAGCTCATTAAGTTGGTTGTCATTCCAATTATGTCGAGGCTGAAATGGGTTGGGAACTATAGCTTCAAAGTCCAGTTCGACAATATATTTATGTAACTCATTGTCTTGACTGAATTTAGGTGTAATTTCCGTAACATTATTGTCGATATTCTCTTGAACTGTCGTTATTATTGGACCAAGAAGTGATTCAAGTCCCCTGCCGAGGTGTTTAGGCTTTTCTTTATTCTTTGGTATCATTATTCATTCCTTGAATGAGGTTTTTGGAATAAGTTTATGGATTTATATAGGGTACTTTTAACAGTATTTCCAATCATTTTCCAGAAAAAAATGCAATAAATTACAAAAATTTAGGCTTTTTTGCGTGAAATACGACTAATTTATGAATTTGAAAAAAAGATAGAGGCAAAAAGGGGAGGAATGAAAGGCTTAAAGTTTCACGTGAAACAGTATGACATATTTTATATTTTGATACTGATAATGGGAAAATCAATTGAAAACTCGATGTGGAATTTTCAAAATAATTCAAATTTTTATTCAAAATAAATGCGAAGAATTGTTCCACGTGAAACATCAAAAAAAAAATAGTTGATATTATTTCTAAAAAAAATGAAAAAATTTCATTTTAATAATTTTAACAACGTATAAAACATAAAAACATTCAAAGGATGTAAATGAATATTAATGATTGTTTACATAACAACAAACATAATTGTTTTTTTTATCCAGAAGGGTTTAATTTAAAAATAATTAGACCCGACCGATAACATTTGTTAAACTGTCGCTTTCATAATGCCTTAGGGCATTTTATGATACTTTTTTGAATGATAAAGTTGCAATGCGAGAAAGCATTGTTTCAAAAATTAACAGATAAGGTTTATTTTAATATTGAAATTAGTTAAATGGAGTTTATATGATTACGCCTCTGGAAGAATATGATCCTCAAATTTATGAACTTTTACGTCAGGAAGCTGCACGTCAGAGCGCATGCATTCGTTTGATACCATCTGAAAATTATGTATCGAAAGCAGTGATGGCAGCGACTGGAAGCTGCCTGACAAATAAATATGCAGAAGGTTATCCGGGCAAGCGTTATTATGAAGGCCAGCAGATTACAGATCTAATTGAATCGATTGCAATCCAACGCGCGAAAAAACTTTTTAAAGTTGATCATGCAAATGTTCAATCGCATTCAGGTGCGGTTGCAAATCTTGCTGCATACAGTTCAGTAGCAGCTCCAGGCGATACGATCATGGGGCTTGCGTTACCATACGGCGGACATTTAAGTCATGGATGGAAAGTTAACTTCACAAGTAAAATCTTTAATTCTGTAAGTTATGAACTCGATCCGGTAACAGGGCAGTACGATTTCAATAAAATTGAAGAGCTTGCGAAAAAACACAAACCAAAAATTATAATCAGCGGCGCAAGCGCATATCCAAGAATAATAGACTTTAAAGCATTTGGCGAAATAGCAAAAAAAGTTGGAGCGTATCACCTGAGCGACATCGCGCATATCAGCGGTCTTGTAGTCGCAGGTCTTCATCCAAGTCCGGTTCCTTTTGCTGATATTGTTTCAACGACAACACACAAAACATTACGCGGCCCAAGAGGCGGAATGCTTTTATGCAAAGCAGCACTTGCTGAAGCAATCGATAAAGCAGTATTTCCAGGATTGCAGGGCGGGCCTCATATGCACACTATAAGCGCTTTGGCGGTTGCTTTGAAAGAAGCCGACAGCGTAGAATTCGTCTCATATGCAAAACAAATTATCGCAAACGCAAAGGTTCTAGCCGAATCGCTGGTTGAAAAAGGATTTAATCTTTTCACGGGCGGAACAGATAATCATTTGATTCTTATCGATTTAAGAAATAAAAACATACCAGGCAAAAAACTCGCAAAAGCTTTGGACAGGGCGAGAATCGAAACAAACTATAATACGATTCCGGGAGATCCGGCAAAGCCATTCAATCCGAACGGTTTGCGAATCGGGACACCTGCGATCACAACTCGCGGCATGAAAGAAGAACAGATGAAAATCATCGCTTCGCTGATTGCGAAAGTAGCTGATAATATTGATAACGAAGATGTGATTGCGCAGGTTGGCAGGGAATCTCTGCTGCTTTGTTCGCAGTTCCCGGTACCAGATCATTTCTTGGTTCAAAAATAATTGATTTTCTTTTATTTAGTTAAACGGATTTAACAAATATGCTGCAGGATGAAAATAATTCCCAGGGGCACAAAGATACTGTTGAGCCGATTATTCCTGCACGTAAATTAAAAACCGCCTGGCTTGGCATAAATGCAAGAACTGCCGGCCTGATTGAATCAGCTGCTGCGACAGGTCTGTATGAAATTATTTCCATTGCTGACTCTAATCTCGCAAACGCTAATAAAGCCGCACAAATTTATAACTGCACAACATTTGACGATTATCGTCAATTCATTTTGCAGAATCAGCCTGATGTTTTGGTTGTTGCCGAACCGATTAGCAGATGTGTTGAGTTCGTCAAGATGGCGATAAATAAAAAATGTCATATCTTAAAACTCATCCCGACCGCGATGAACTTTGAGCTCGCCGCTGAAATTTTTGAGCTTATCAAAAAAAATAATGTCAGATTTGTAACGGCCGCGCCGGCAAGGTTTGCTCCCGGTTACGAAAGGTTTGCTGATTTTTTGCGTACAAATAACCACAGAGATTTTTATTTTGTCAATATCTGTGCGACTTTCGGCAGCGATTTTTTTCAGCCCATTGAGTCCTGCGCAAAAACGCAGCGAAGTTCAGGCAGGGGAGTGCTGTTGAATGAATGCTTTGAGCTGGTTAGTCTGCTGGTGGAAAATTTCGCAATGCCGACACAGGTTTACGCGCTGCTGACAAATCAAAGTCCTGACAAAAAAGCAAAGCAGTATTTCGGCGAAGATACAGTTACCGCATCACTCGTTTTCAGAGAAAGACTTATTGGTACATTCCAGGCGGCCAGGCAGACAGGCATCGGCAGCGTTGCGCCGGTCAGAATTTACGGCTCGAAACAAAACGTCATCGCCACGCCGAATCGGCTTGTTATATATGATGAAAATGATAATGTGATTACTGAAAATAAATATCCGCTAAGTGCCGAAAAATGCATCACCGAAATGTTCATCGATTTCGGCAGGGCACTGCTTGAACCTGACAAATATAAAATGCGCAATGGATACAGGCTCGACCTTGCAACGATGGCTCTAATCGAAGCCGCTTATTTAAGTGCGAAAACAGGTATGCCTGAATCGCCGGGCAGATTTTTTGAGATTTCTGAAAAAGAAAAATTCCCATTCGTATGATGAATAAAAATTACTTATTGTTTTTTTTAATTTTGTCTTTTATTTTTTTTAACGGCTGCGGCCCGAAAAAAATACAGGATAAAAAGCTTTCATCGAAGCATATTCCAGTTGAAACATGTATAGCCGGTTATTCAGTTAAAGGCAAAGCAATCAATTACACGATAATTGGAAATGGCGAAAAAGTAATATTGCTTTTCGCTTCAATTCACGGCGTTGAAAAAGCAGGAACCCCTATTCTTAATGATTTTCAAAAATTCATTATTGATAATAATGAGCTTTCAGCCGGCAAAACTATAATAATCTTGCCGGTTGTAAATCCTGACGGCGTTGAAATAAAATCGCGATACAATGCTAATGCTGTAGATATCAACCGCAACTTTCCTGCAAAAAACAGAGTAACAAATGAACATAGCGGTGCTTTCGCTTTAAGCGAACCTGAAAGTTACGCATTGTATAAAATTATCAATACATTCAAACCTTCTCGAATCATCGCATTTCATGAAGCAATGGCTTGCATTGATTATGATGGAGCTTCACAGGGACTTGCGGAAAGTATGGCGGGTAAATGTAAATTACCGTCAAAAAGAATCGGTGCAAAGCCGGGTTCTCTTGGTTCGTACGCAGGCCTTGAAATGAATATTCCAATTATTACAGTAGAGCTCACAAAACAGGATTCCAAAAAATCAGATGCGCAGCTTTGGAGTGATTATAAAGACATGCTTATCGAAGCTATTTGTTTCTAGCTATTCTTTTATCAAGCAAATCGAGTATGTGTTTGCCGACATTTTGAGTTTCTTCTGTTTTCGGCAAATATGAGATTAATTTTTCCATCAGACCGCGTTTCTTAATTTCTTTCAGCGTAGCTGTATAATTTATATCATATATCCAACCGAGCAGGCCGAGTATCATATCATTCAACGATTTAAATTCACTATATGAAATTGTTCGGCCTTTAAGGACAGCTTGTAAAATATGCGGCGAGCAAAGATCATTCGCAGGATAGCCAAAAATCGCGAAACATTTTTCAGGATCTGCCCGCAATTCATCAACCCTCGACAACATCACATAAAAAATATCAAGCTTATCAATATCACGAATTAATTTCGCAAAAGGCTCAACATCTTTATCCAGATTTTTCGGCAAATCTTTTACGCCATGAAATCTAATTGCGGACTCGATTATTTTTTTGTCGCTGCTTTCAAGAAAATCGAGTACTTTTTTTTCTTCCAGAACTTTCAACCCTATAAGGCTGTGATTTTCGGTTCCTACATCATTATAGGTTCCGTATTTTCTGTATTGTTCGAATCTGCCGGTATCGTGCAAAAGTGAGACAGCTTCTGCTAATAAAGATTGCTCAAGATTGAAACCCAACTCTTTCGTAATCGTTGGAGTATCAGCGCACATTCTTTTTGTATGGTCTTCTTTGAGTTTTATATCGTCATTAACCTGCGGATTATTGCCGTAATAACCAGATACATAGTCAAAAAACCATTTCTTAAGTTCTTCAAGCTGTTTTTTATTCATAGTTATCCTGAAAAATAAAGATACTAATTTACTGCAAAAACCTTCAAAGTCCATATTTTCTTGAAAATCTATAACTCGAGTTTAAAATAGGTTATACCAATGGCCTTAAATAACTGTGATATTGATTCGCGGCTTAGCGAAGCTAACACAATGACCTACGGCTCAATAGACGCGATATTAAAAAATACCAGTGGTATTAAATTTAAATAGGAGCAGAAAATGCCAACGATTAAAGACGTGATTGTACGTAAACCCACTGACGCTGAAACAAAAGAATGCAAAACCTGGCCGATTTGGACTTGTGAGAAAAGCACGTTTGATTGGGATTATACCCAGACCGAAACGTGCCTGGTTCTGGAGGGCAAAGTTACTGTAAAGGATCGCCCCGGCGATTGTAAAGTCTCCTTCGGGCCGGGGGACTTAGTCATTTTCCCAAACGGACTCAAATGCACATGGCAAGTTAGCGAACCTGTGCGAAAACACTATAACTTTGAATAATACCAATGGCATTTTCACTCGCGCGTTGTTGGGTTTGTAAGTCATTGAGTTAAGCGAAGCTTAAGCCGTATACAACGCACTCATATTTTTAAAATCAGTATAATAGCAAAGTCGCTTGCAGCAGAGTCGGACGCGGTCACAGCACCGCTCGCCTTTTGGCGAATTCCGCCGGAAGCGACTGCAAAAAGTATCCATATTATTCATCGCCTCTTTTATAGATAAAATCTATGCCAATCTGATGTGAGTGACAACTGTATGGCATTGCGGGCTGAAATTTCTTCATCGACAGCGTGATTTATCTGGTTTCGCCTTTTTCCTGTAATTGCGAATAATTTTGAACGTTTGCTCGCTCATCTACATTTTTTTGATATTTATAAGTTTCATGCCCACATCTGCGTTTGATTTTTTCAGGCGCTTCCGGACAATGGCAATGATAAAGTGGTGTGTACCAATAGTTGTCCCCATCATAACGGTTACAGTTAGTTTCATTTTCGCCGCAGCCTGATACAACTAAAGAAGACCAAAAGAACAAAATTAAAAAGAACTTTTTCATAAAACTTCCCGCATTGTTTGACAACTGTTTAGATTAATACAAAAAAATATTTGCAAATCATCTGTGATGTTCGCCTTCGACGCCGCGTTCGATATGACCTTCAGAACGTTCACCTTCGCCTTGTCGTTCCAAATTATCCTCAGAACGCTCACCTTCATATCTTTCTTCGCTCTGGCGTCGTTCATTTTTACGGAATTCGTTTTCACCATAGCGTTGCAGACCTTCGTCTTTTTCACTTCCTCGCCATTCATCTCTGCCATCACGATCTTCGGCATCATAAGGGTATGTTCGCCAATCTTCATATCTGTTTCTGTATCGATCATCATTATCGTAGTTAGAACCACAGCTTGTTATAAATAGACACGCCACAAACAATAAAACTAAAAAAATTCTATGCATGATGACCCCTTTATTTGATTTTCAGATTAAATAATAACTATTTTAAAAATCAAAAAACATAGGGGAAAACTTTGATATATTTAAGAATCATCTAAACTGACTAAATGAGAAAAAAGAGAACAAATCATTCATTTTACTTAGTGAATATTGTTGAATTATTGAAGGTTTTTCTACTATCAATTTCCTCGATCGAGCAAACATCTCGATCTTTCATATTATTATAGATGTTTTTCAAGACCGCTCGAAAGTGAAAGCCGAAAATTGAATAACGTACAGCCAGCGGCACTCTGCGAAAATCTCTAAAAGACCAGATAATCAGCATCCAATAATAGATTTTACCTTTTCCAAGGATACCAATTCGCCATATAGATTTTAAAAATGCCATAACATCACGGTAATTAATTTTGTATTTTGTCTTATTATGAAAATTATAAGATTCAAGAAAGGTTCTTATGCGTTTGCAAAAGTATTTTTGGGAGTAAATGGTATTAAGTACTTTTAGGTATCCGCTGCGCAGTTCACGGATGTCCATTTTAGGAATGAAATTCATCGAGCAATCTGTATTATCGCCGGTAGGAGGATCCGCTAATCTTTTTTCATTTTGGAGTTTTTGATATAATTTTGTCCCCGGCGGCGCGTTCAATAATCCAACCATTGCAGTTACTATTCCGCTTGATTGTATCATGTTTATCAATTTATTAAAAACATTCGGCTGGTCATTATCAAAACCAATTATAAATCCCGCTTGAACCTGCATTCCGAATCTTTGTATTTTTTTTATAGCTTCAACATAGTTTCTGCCAATATTTTGTTTTTTATTGCATTCTTCCAGGCTCATATCATTTGGAGATTCCAGTCCTATAAAGACACCATCAAAACCTGCCAGAGCCATAAGTGTCATAAGTTCCTCATCATCCACAAGGTCGATGGACGATTGAGTACTGAAACAAAATGGGTGTTTTCTTTTTTTCATCCATTCGATTATCGCAGGCAGCAATTCTCTTTTAAGACGATTTCGCTTTCCAATAAAATTATCATCAACAAAAAAAACATCGCCTCGCCATTTATTAAAATAAAGACTTTCAAGCTCATTGATGATTTGGTCAGTGGTTTTTGTCCGTACTTTGTGCCCGTGCAATTGTGTAATATCGCAGAAATCGCAGTCAAAGGGACACCCTCTTGAATATTGCAAACCCATCATCCCATATTTTTTTATCTCAGCTAATTTCCACAGTGGAAGCGGACTGTTTCTCATATCAGCTTTAGCTTCCGTTTTGTAGATATGTTTTAGTTTGTTAGCAGCCATATCATTTAAAAATTCAGGCAAGGTGATTTCAGCCTCATTGAGAATTAAATGATCTATACCGGAAATCAATTCTGGAAAGGATGTGAAAAGTGGGCCGCCTGCGACTACTTTAGTTTTCAGCTTATTACATCTTTCGATTACTTTTGCAGCCGAATCCTTTTGGATATACATAGCTGATATAAAAACGTAATCTGCCCACATTATATCATCATCTTGCAATGGAGACACATTCATATCAATTAATTTCTTTTCGAATGAATCAGGAAGTAAGGCAGCGACCGTAAGTAAACCCAGCGGCGGAAGCAAGGCCTTCTTTGAAATAAATTTTAGAGCGTTTTTAAGACTCCAAAAAGTGTTTGGTACTTCAGGATATATTAGAAGAATCTTCAATTGGTTACTCATAAATAAATCAGAGAAATACTTTTGCATTTTTGCACACGAATCCTGATAAATTAAAACTACATTGTTCCCAAATAACATAAATAGGGTAAATCTCTTATATATGCCTCAGAATTTGTTTAAAAATCTTGACTGTGGAATTGAAAAGGTTTATTTTTTAAAAAAATCACACTCAGATTCATTTTTATTTAGATACTAATGAGACATAAAATAGCAGAAGAAACCGTTTTGTTTGTAAGTGTTGCAAAGTGGATTTTGTTGGCGACAATTGTCGGGTTAATTGTTGGCCTATCCACAACGATATTTATAAAGATATTAATTTGGAGCAGCCGATTTGCGGATCATCATCCATATTATTTCCTGATTCTTCCTGCGGCGTTGATTGCAAGCACATTGATTGTGAAATTTTTAGCACCGGATGCCAGGGGACATGGTACAGAGAAAGTAATAGAAGCGATTCATAAACATTCAGGAAGGATTAAAGTATCTGTAGTTCCTGTCAAACTTATCGCAACTATCATAACTATTGCCGCAGGCGGATCTGTAGGAAAAGAAGGTCCCTGTGCTCAAATCGGCGCCGGTCTTACTTCAATGCTGGCTAGTTTATTGAAATTTGACGATAAGGACAGAAAGAAGCTTGTTATTTGCGGAATTAGTGCGGGATTCGCTTCAGTCTTCGGAACGCCGATTAGCGGCGCAATTTTTGGAGTCGAAGTGCTCTTTGCAGGCTCGATTTTATACGATGTACTTCTGCCTTCGTTTGTCGCTGGAATAACCGCTCATCAGGTAGCGTTTGCGCTAGGAGTAAAATATTTTTATCATCCTTTGAATTTTGTCCCAGTATTCAGTGAAATATTTTTCTTAAAGGTGATCGCATCGGGAATCTTTTTCGGATTATGCAGCGGATTTTTGATAGAAACAATAAAATATAACGAAAAATTATTTGCCAGACTGAAAGATAAATTCATTTTACAGGCTTTTTGGGGCGGCATAATATTGATTGTACTGACTTTTGTTTTTTCAAAAATGTATCTGGGACTTGGCGTCGATACGATAGAAGCCGTTTTACAGGGTGAGAAATTACCGTGGTACGCGTTTATTGTTAAATCGATTTTTACCGCTGTAACTTTATCGTGCGGCGGAAGCGGGGGGATTGTTACACCTATATTTTTCGTCGGTGCCGCGGCAGGCTGCTCATTCGCTATGCTCTTAAGTCTCGATATCGCGACTTTTTCCGCAATAGGATTAGTAAGTTTATTGGCCGGTGCAGCCAATACGCCTATCAGCGCAAGCATAATGGCCGTCGAATTGTTCGGCCCTAAACTTGCTCCTTATGCAGCGGTTGCTTGTGTTATCAGCTTTTTAATGACTGGCCATCGAAGCGTTTATCCGAGCCAGGTTCTTGCGACCAGTAAATCATCGTCTATAAAAGTTGACCTCGGAAAAGAAATTGAAGATATAAAGGCCGTATACAAACCAAGAAATAAATCTTTTATAGCACTGACAAAGAAAATCGCAGTGGACGTAAAATCACTTTATAAAAAAATAATAAAAAAGGCCGGTGATTAGCCGGCCTTTGAAATTTGATTTTCGATGATTATTTTACTTCATCATCAATCCACTGGCAGACTTCTTTTACATCCTGCAATGTAATATCGCCCATGTGCGCGATTCTGAAAGTTACATCTTTCAATTTGCCGTAACCATTGCCGAATACGGTATTGTGTTTTGCCTGTACAGCTTTGATAACATCGCCAACAACTATGCCTCTGGTATTTTTAACTGTTGTCAGGGTATTTGAAGCGTACTTTTCTTCACAGAACAAGCCGAACTTTTCTTTTGCCCAGCCTCTGACATAGTCAGCCATTGTTTTGTGTCTTGCCCAAACGTTTTCCATACCTTCTGCGAGGAACCGTTTGCACTGGTAATTTATTGCCATAACATGCGGAATTGACGGCGTTGTTGGAGTCTGATCCTTTACAGCACTTTTTTCGAATTCCTGGAAGTCGAAATAATAACCGCGGCCTGTTACTTTCTTGCTCTTTTCCAATGCGCGATTGCTGACAGCGAAAACAGCCATGCCCGGCGGAATCGCAAATGCCTTCTGAACAGATGCAAAAACAACATCCCAGCCGAGTTTATCAAAATGCAGCGGCAGGCCTACCATAGCACTGACGGCATCGACAAGAACAAGAACATCCGGGTATTTCTTTTTCATCATTTCGCTGATTTCATAAACCGGATTTGTAAGGCCGGTACTTGTTTCGTTGTAAACAATCGTGATGGCTGAGTACTTACCTTCAGAGAGTTTTTTGTCAATCATATCTACAGTAGTTGCTTTGCCCCAGTCGACTTTAAGTTCTTCAACTTTTCTTCCGCAGGCTCTTGCAACGTCAGCGAATTTATCGCTGAAAGCACCGCACATTGTACAAAGAACTGTTTCATTGTGGTCAACGCAATTTCTGATACTTCCTTCCCAGACGCCTGATGCAGATGATGTACTGAGATAGACGTGCTGTTCAGTGAACAAAATCTTCTTGAGCATATCCACGGTTTCTTTGTGCAGTTGTGCATACTCTTTGCCTCTATGGCCCAGAGTATATCTGCTCAACTGCTGTAATACCTCAGGCAGGACATGCACTGGCCCGGGGATAAACAGCCTTGGCGGATTTTTCCAGTCAACCATTTTTTGTCTCCAATAAAGGTTTATATTTTGTTTCTACAATTTATTTATAGTTAAACCCGAGAAAATTTTCGGATAAAAGAACGTGGATTTCTGCGGCATTTTTTCGTTTTGGGCGGCGACGGCGCGGACTTGTTCGACTTTTGTCGGATTCATGAAGAATAAAACCTGCATCTTCTTTGCATCAACCTGGCCAATCGCATCGTCAACAGCTTCGCCGATATCCTTAATGTATTCAATATTAGACTCGCCTGCCAAAGCCTCATCGCCAATGCCAAGAACACCTTCAAGTATCAATTTATGTAGAACGACAACGTCCAGTGATTTCGAGGCATCGCTCATCTTTAACGGCTTTACCGCATCTTTATTCTTAAGCACTATATAATAGAAACTTTTTCCATCGTAAATTCCAAAAGCGTTTTTCCCTTCCTCAAAGGCCTTTGTCATTCGCTTTTGCATCAAATTCTGCGCCTTTTTCTTGGCATCTTTGAACTCAAACTGCGTTACTTTAAAATCGCTTTGCAATTTTTTGATCAGTTCATCGGTATTGTAATCCTTTAAATTCCCGACAAGCCTGTGAGTAGGCAAAACCACCAGCCCTTCATTGTGCATATTAACAAACGCAATCATCAGCCATTGAGCATTAGGATTTTTCGTCTGATTATAATAATTCAAGGCAGTTTCATACCTGTGATGGCCATCGGCAATCAAGCCTTCCTTCTCGGCCATCATCGCGACAATTTGCGCAATTTCTTTCTGTTCACCTATTGCAAATAATTGATGCTTAACGCCATCATCATCTATAAACTCTATAAGACTTTTTCCCTGCTCGGCTTTGGCGATAATCTTATCTGCAACCTGCTGAACATCATCATACAGCATGAAAACCAGCTCAAATTGAGCGGCGGTTGCTTTTGTAAGATTCAGACGGTCGGCCTTTGGGCCATCCAAAGTTTTTTCGTGCGGCTGGACACCGGAACCAAACTGCGCAAGTTTCGCCAGTGAGATAAAGCCGCTGCGTTTGATTTTTTTACCATTGATTTCAAATTCCTGGACATAAGCGTAGATTGTATCTTTCGCATCCTGCTTCAAGGCCTGCACCTTCATCCAGTCGTTCAGAAATTTTGCTGCACGAGTGTACTGGTTATTGGTCCCGTTATCGGTTGGTTCCTTTTTGCCGAGGATTATTCTGACAATATTGTGCTGGTTCTGGAGATAAAGGTTATTTTGCTGTGCTGAATTGATAACATCATAAGGCGGAGCAATGCATTTGCCGCTGTCGCCAACAACATCTGAATTAAATCTATATGCCTTAAATCCTTTAATTTCCATTGGTTTTTAATGTTCCTTTGCTATCATTGATTGTAAAATCTTCTACGACGGGTGGAAATTTTACCATAAGACCGTTTATATTTCAATATATAAAAATATAATTCCCTAAAAATTTTATATCGCAGTAACAAATCACATAATAGAAAATAATTTATGTGATAAAATTCACAAAAATCAAATAAAAATATAAAAAAGAATTAAAACGATTTCAATTTTTCCAATATTAATTACAATCCCAAATATGCTTAATAGAATAACTTATATAATATTGCTTGTTTTAAGTGTATGTGGAATATCCAAAGCTGAACGGACGGTTGGAAGTTGGAGGCCGATTTTTCAAGGCGTAGAATTTGCCAGAGGTATGACAGATACGCCAAGATTGCAGAAGGTCAACGCAATCAGAATCGATTTGCAAAATCCAAACGTAAGCTTTTACGCTACGCCGGGTAATGGCACTGCATTAGGAGATACGAACCGAAGAACCGGCAGTCAGTTTATGAACGATAGTGGGGTTCAAGTAGGAATTAACACCCATTATTACGCAACAAGTTCCGCTCTTGGTTGGAACGCAGACTTGTGCGGCGTTGGAGTAAGTCAGGGCGTTGTGGTTTCGGCGGCCACAAGCGGATTCCCCAATGGTCAGACGCTTTTTATAACATCCGGAAAAGTTGCTTCTTTCAAGAAAACATACACAGGTTCAAATATTTCCGGCTACTGGATCGGTGTTGAATCTTTGCAATATATTTTAAAGAATAATGTCGTCTATACATACGGCGACACTTCAGTAGAACCCAGGTCTGCGGTTGGCCTTAGCTCTAATGGAAGATACATGATTTTATTGACGATTGACGGCAGACAGACCGGATATAGTTCAGGAGCAACTTTTGCCGAAGAAGCTCAATGGCTGAAAGACTTCGGTGCTTATTGCGGTTTGAATCTGGACGGAGGCGGATCGACGCATCTGCTTATTTCTGGCGCGAGCGGTACTTCTATAAAATTAAACAGTCCATCGGAAGACCGCGCAGTCGGCAGTCATCTTGGCGTTTTTGCTTTGCCTTTGCCTTCTGCTCAACGCATATATGTTTACGATGATTTTGAACTTGGATGTAAAACTACTTTCAGCAATGCTCCCATGTCATCAGGAAGCACAACCGGAATTCTGAAAACATCGACCGCAAACCCAACCAGGGAAGATTCTTTTAACGGATTATGGTCTGATAAATTAGTCATTGACGATAATTCAACGGTCAGCGGGGGCTGGTTCGTACGTTTTCTTTCCGGCTCCGGCTCACGCAGCACAAATTGGCCAAGACCTGCGAATGGTTACGTTGGATTTTTCGCAAAAACAAGTACACCCGGCATCTCGATAACCATTGCGATTGATAATACAGCTAATGTAACAGCTGACAGGGGTATTTTTAAGTCTTTGCCTGCTGATGGGCAATGGCATTTATGCGAATGGAATCTTGATGATAATTCACAATGGCTTGGCTGGGTGAATGGAGATGGAATAATCGATACTGCCGACTTCACTATCGATTCAATTCAGTTAACAGGACCAGATAGTGATGCGGTAATATATATTGATGAGATAACTCATTGCAGTGATGTCAGTTTGAGATATTTATTTTCAACTCCGGGAGATTATGAGCCGGATGGAGATTTAGATTTGATGGATTTCAGTAATTTTGCCAATGATTGGCGTAAAAACATAGGTATTGACCCTTTGAGCGATATGGATGAACCTAAAGACGGACAGGTTGATTTTTCAGATCTTTCGATTTTCGCCAACAATTGGCTAAACGGATTTTAATTCCTTAATAATCGCGTTTTTTTTGCATAATGCATAAGGGAGGTATAAAATGTATTGTCTGAAATGCGGGTATGATAATCCAGAGGATGAAAAGATTTGTAAGGCATGTTCTGCACCGATGCCGGTGATTGCGGATTTGCCGCCGGAGGTAAAGACGAGCAATCTGGCGATTTGGTCATTTGTACTTTCACTGATGGGGCTGTTTACGCTGATGGTTACAGGATTGCCTGCGATTATCTGCGGAATCATCGGGCTTGTAAAAATCAGCGGCAGCAAGGGCAGATTAAAAGGAATTGGTTTTTCAATTACTGGTATCGTTCTGCCAATTCTATATTTCTGCCTGATATTGCCGATTCTCATGGCAATATTAATGCCGGCACTGGGCAAGGTTCGGATATTAGCTCAAAAACAGATGTGCGCTACTAATATTGAAAGTTTAGGAACGGCAATCAGCTATTATGTTAATGATTATAATGCTTATCCGCCTGCTGATAGATGGTGTGATGAACTGATTGAGAAAGAAGATGTTACGGCGGAACAGTTTATATGTGCAGAAGATGAAAATTCTCAAGGGCTGTCAAGTTATGCTTTTAACATTAATCTAGCGGGAAAAAATCCGGCAGAGGTGCCGGCGGATACGGTTCTGCTGTTTGAGACAACACCAGCGAAAAATCCAGCCGGCGGGCCTGAACTTTTGATTACAGAGAAACATAAGGGAGGCGGCTCCAATATTGTTTTTACAGATTACAGCGTGAAGTTCGTTGCTAAAGAAGAATTAGGGACTCTGAAATGGGAAGCGGAATAGTTTTGAGTTTTTAGTTTTAAATTAAGTGCAAAATATAACTTGCGCGAGTTTGAAATTTTGGTGTCGCAATATGGCTAATGGAGACCCCCTGATTTTTCGAACCTGCGCGAAATTGATGTCATTTTATGCCGCAACTATGTCGAATGTATGTCAAATCAATGTGAAAGTACGTCTTTTTCATGTCTTTTTTCTTTTGATTAGCCAATTTGCGACAGGGAATTTGCCGTAAACGCATTTTTTTTACTAAAAATATACCAAAAAATACAAAAAGATCATTCAAACATTATGCCTTTGACTCAAAAGATTATTAAAATTACAAATAAATTCATGATAGTGAAAATTCATGTTGACCGGTATTGCAGCCATTCTAACTATTTGGAAATAAATAAGATAGGTAGAGGCTCGAAGTCGTTTTTCGCATTGACATAAAAGAAGCATATTCAAGGATTTTTATGTAACAGATTAAAAATGCTACATATATTTGAGTTTGGCGGTTGCGGTTGAGAGGTATTAAAGTTATGGCACTTTGAAAACCCGGTCATGGTCCCCTTCGAGGATTGAAATGATGACCGGGCTAACCGTTACACTAATTGTTTCGGGCGCGGAGAGCAATATTTGAACGCAGCCAGACATCGCAGGTGTGGATGGCAAGCAAGATATATTCTCTTCTTGTTGTGCCGAATTGTTCCAGTCTTCTGCTGAACTCTGAAAATACCGGTTCGAAATTTTTGTCCAGATAATGTTTAGGCAGAGCTTCGAAAATCGGCCAAAGAAGTTCATCGCTAAAACTCGGTTTTTCCGCGGCGAAGCAATCTGCACATACGCTTATCAATTCCAGAAGGTCATTGCTTAATTGCAATTTCTGCATCGGCTTTTTTAATTTCAGCATGGCTTCGCAAATTGTTGTCGACCAGTCGCTTTGTGCGTCACGGAATAATTTAATATATGTGCGTTCACTGCCAATGATTTTTGCAGCGGCAAGTGCGAGTTCGCCTCTGAATGTTTCATTTTTAGCCTCGCACAACAGCGTCAATATATCATGTATGGCGGGCATATACTTTAATGTGCCTAATGCGGAGGCATAAGCAGTTTTTAACGCATGGTCTGTTTCAGCTTTTAAAAGGCTAAGAAGTTTTGGCGCGATTTCTTTATCACCAAGGCCGGCGAGGGCACGAGCGCTTCTTGCTCTCAAAATTCTATATGGAGCATCGAGCTGATTTCGCAAAGCGGGTATCGCGGAGGAGTCGCCGATTTGTCCCAAAGCCCATGAAGCGGTTGCGCTTAATTCGATATCATCGCCACTGAGGACATCGATAAGTGCGTTGACTGAACGATTGTTTGCTTTTCGCGCGGCCATCGCGACAATCGCTTCGTAGCGGACATCGAAGCTTGGGTCTTTCAAAGCTTCGATAAGTTCATCGGCGTTGAAGGGGCTGTCGAGGCGGCCGAGGTCGCGAGTTGTTTCTATACGCTCCTGTTCTTCAGTTGCCCAGCGGTAACGAATGATTGTGCTGAAAGAGCCGAACAAGCCGAAAGGTCCGCTTTCGAATAACTGGCCGACAAATTGTTTGGTTGTTGTTTCGCTATCGGCTTTTATTTTTCCGATAATATAAATTGCTGCAATCGGCATGATAATATGCGCGACGAAAACCGGGAGAAAGGAATTTATTTTTACGTGCAGGAAAGTAATATTCGACTCATCGAGACCATGAAAAAATTTCAGCGCGAAACCGACGGCAAGCGGGCCGAGGCCGGCAAAGAATCCAGTCCAGCCGAACCAGACTGAATGGTAAGAAGTTTTTTTATCTGGCGGGAAGATTGTCAAAAATAAATATCTATCGATACCGATTAAATAAGCTACGCATACGAGGCCGCCGATGAACGAAACAATGGCAGCGAAATAGAAGCTGACATTTCCCCGATTATGGGGGATGATGTACCAGAGGAAGGGCATCATAATATGGAACATAACGCCAGTGACGAAGACGGGTTTTCCGCCGAAGCGGTCAGCGGTCCAGCCCCAGAAATAAACGGCGACGATGGTTCCGATAGTCGTCCACATTGTGAGGTAGACAACATGGCCCGGGTCGATTCCAATAATGTCTTTCATGTAGAGCGGAATGAAAGAGGCGACGCCCTGAACGATGAAAATGAAAATCGCGATACCCCAGAGCAGGCCGACAAAATCTTTATCTTTGAAAGCATTGAGCATGTTGAGGAAATGTTCTTTGCCGTGGCTTTTTCTTTGGATTTTTTTTCCGCCCGGAAAAAAGGCATGGCAGATTACTGCCAGTACACCGACAGAGGCACCGGCAGCAATGAGGAACATAAAGCCGGAGAGACCATTTGAATTTTTTATCCAGTAGCCTGCGAACCATGTTGAAAGCAGGACGACGATGCTGCAAAGAAAAGTGTTTAGCGCGATGATTTTGCTTCTGATATTTGTCGGGAGAATTTCATGCGACCATGGGCCTGCGGCGGTGAGTCCTGAAACAATGGAAAAAGAAAAAATAAACATTATGAAAGTGACCCAGAGAAAAGCGCCGGCGATACCATATTTTTCGGTGATATCAGGTGTAAGGAGCAGGCCACCAAGGATTAAGGTTCGCATTCCGAAAAATATAATGCAGGATTTTTTGTAGCCAATCCTTTCGATAAGCGGCGCGATGAAAATCGATAATACCTGGAAGAAAAGAGGCAGAGCGAGTAAGAATCCGATTCTGCCTTTGTCGAATTTCAAGGCATCCAGAAAAAGGATGAGTACCGGGCCGAAAATGAATGAAATTCTGATGTTATCGAGCATTCCGGCAGCCAGCCACCATGGGAGGCGTTTTTTACGTTCCGCATTAGTTGGCAGTTCAGACATTAATACCCTTTACCCTTTAGCGTATAGCTTGGAGCGTTTAGTTTTAGCGTGCAACGTTCGGCGTACAGCGGAGAGCGTAGAGCGTATAGTTCTAACACTTCGCTGATTTGCGATGCAGTAGACTCTACTTGTATTGTCCATAATTTGTAAAACATAGTATTTTATATACGATCATTATAAGGAAAAATCGTAAAATAGCATTAAAACACTTGAAAAAAAGATTTGATGTTGACAGGAATAGGGAATAGGGTATAGGAAATAGGGTCAGCGTAGAGCGTGTAGCGTGGAACGTAGAGGGATAGACAAAAAAATAAAATAATTTTTTTAAGGAGAGTACAAATGGTAAAAAAAACACTTTTGATTGTCGCATTTGCTTTGATGCTTTTCACTTTTGGGTGCAAAAAAGAGGAACCTAAAACTCCTGAAATACCACAAACGCCGCCAAGCGCACCGAATATGCCGGAATAACTATCAGGGTGTAAGGTAGAGGGTATAGCAAACGCCAGCATCTGTTATTGGCACTAGAGATTAATATTATCCTTTACTCAATGTCAGGACTCTGTATAATGAATTTACTCGCACCTGTTTAAGCAGGGAAGTTTGTTATTCGTGCAAATGCGGGCGGGATTGTATGATAACTATTTTTTTAGGAGATGAAAAATGATGCGAAAAGTTTTGTTAGTCCTGGTTTTTGTAGGTTTGTTAGCTATTGTCGGCTGCAAAAAGGAAGAGCCGATTACACCAAATGTACCAGCTGGACAAGAACAGACAAGTTCAGAGATTCAAAAAGGTGTTGAACAGGCTGCAGATACAGCTGCAAAAGAAGCTGATGCCGCGAAAGATGAAGCAGGTAAACAACTGGAAAATCTCGGCAAAGATCTCCAGAAGTAAGCAATTGGAATATCAGTATCAATCAAGGGCAGGCACTACCTGCCCTTTGTTTTTTCACCAAGGTTGTGTAAAGATAGCAAATCTGATATAATTTGATAAGTGTAAAGTTTTTCTTTGTAGACAAATCTACCTGAAAAATGGGTACAGGCACAATTAGCCGCTAAAAATCGCGTCTAATTGAGTCAGTCCCCATTTTTCTGAGCTTTTTTACAAACTTGAAGTTTAAATCGAAAAATTGTAAAAACAGTTGAGACTTTGGTCGAACTGACGTGAATTTTTGGTAAAATTAAAATGGCGATACCAGTAGTAGCGATAATTGGAAGACCCAACGTGGGCAAGAGTTCGCTTTTTAACGCGATAGCGGGCGATATGATAAGTATCGTTGAGCCGACGGCGGGAGTGACGCGCGATCGTGTGAGCGCGATAATCGAGAGGAACGAACATTTTATCGAGCTTATCGATACGGGCGGGTATGGCATAGTCGACAGTGATCAGTTGAAGGAACATATCGAAAACCAGATTCATCAGGCGATAGGTTTGGCAGAGCTTGTTCTTTTTGTAGTTGATATTCGTGACGGGCTGGTACCGCTTGATGAGCAGATAGCGCAGCTTTTGAGAAAAAATAATCTTAATGTGCTATTAGTCGCGAACAAGGCGGATGAAGTTTCGATGTTTCCGCGAGCGGCTGATTTCGGCAAGCTGGGATTCGGGGATGCGATTTGTGTTTCAGCGACGAATAATCTCAACAGTCAAATTCTTGTCGAGAAGGTGATGGAGATTCTGAAAGGCAGGACGGATGAAAAGCCTCAGGATATTGAAATGCACCTTGCGATTGTTGGAAAAAGAAACGCGGGCAAGAGCACGCTTACAAACGCAATCGCGGGCAGTGAACGTGTGATAGTTAGCGAGCTGCCGGGGACGACACGCGATTCGATAGATGTTCGCTTTGAGAAAGACGGCAAAACTTTTGTTGTGATCGATACGGCGGGTGTTCGGAAAAAGAGCAGTATCGCCAATGACATCGAATATTACAGTTTTGTTCGCGCGACGAAATCAGTGGCGAGGTCGGATGTCGTTTTATTTTTGATTGATTCGACGGAGCCTCTTTCACAGGTAGATAAAAAACTGGGTGGTTTTATAGCGGATGAATTTAAGGCGTGTATTCTGGTTGTTAACAAATGGGACCTGGCGAAGAATCAGGCATCGACGGATGATTATGTAAAATATCTGGGCAAGATGCTGCCGCAGATGACGTATGCGCCAATCGCGTTTACGACAGCGAGCGAAGGTAAAAATGTTCAGTCGGTGATAGATTTGGCGCAGGAACTTTTCAAGCAGGCGACAACGAAAGTTTCAACAGCGAATTTGAATAAGGCAATCGAAGTGATAACGGAAGAGCGAATGGGCGGTAAATCCAAGGGCGGAAGTTTGCCGAAGATATATTACGGCACGCAGGTAGCTATAAATCCGATAACGCTTATTTTATTCGTCAATAAGATGGAACTCTTTGATGAGAATTTCAAACGGTATCTGATTAATAAGCTACGCGATCATTTGGGTTTCGCGGAAGTGCCTATACGATTGCTTATAAGGCCGAGACGAAGAGAAAATAAATAATAAAACCCGAAACTCGAAACGCGAAACTTAATTCGATTTTTCGGCAGGATTACTTTGTTCCTGTGAATAATTAATTGCCACGATTGGGTACGGCATAACGATATTTTCCTGATTATATCTTTTAACAAGTCTCTTTATGAATTCATGTTTAAGCAGGTACTGGTCTGTGAATTCTTTTGCGCGCAGGCCGACTGAAAAATCGATACTCGAATTATTGAAAGTATGAAATCTTACAGCAGGTTCAAAGCCGGGAATTCCGCCTTTGACTTCGTTCATAACCTGGCGAGCAACTTCAACTGTAACTCTTTCAACTGTATCGAGGTCGCTGTTGTAGTGCACGCCAACGTTAACACCTACAGAAATTTCCTTATCTGGCAGATTATAATTTGTACAGATAGCTTTTGTTAATTTTTCATTCGGAATAAGAATGACATTGTTGGGCAGGGCTTTTATTTGAGTTGCGCGCCAGGTGATGTCGGTGATGTAGCCTTCTTCGCCGGAATCTAATTTTACATAATCGCCGATGCGCAACTGTTTGCTTATAATGATATAAAAGCCGGAAAAGATATTGCTTAAGGTATCCTGCAGGGCCAGTGCGACAGCGAGGCCGCCGACGCCGAGGGTGGCGAGGATCGGGCCGATTGGCACGAATGTATTGAGGATGATTAAAAAGCCAATCGAGAATATTATTATTCTTGCGATATTTTGCGTGAGCGATGCTATCGGCATCACGCCTTCAATCATTAAAGAATGCTTGGCGATGAGGGAGGTTGCGAGATTTACGCATACGAGCGTGATTGAAAAAATGCCAAGGGCCAGCAGAATTTTGCCAATGACTGCGACAACATCTTTGGGAACGACCGACATTTGCAGGCCGAGATAAATACCGAGCATCAGGAACCAGACAATCACCGGTCCCCTGATGATTTGTATTACTTTTTTGGTAAGACCATACTTGGTTTCCGACCATTTCGATACTCTTGCAAAAATAATTGTGCGAATGATGTAACCGATTAATACGGTTCCGACGAGAACAGCTAACGGAATCAGGGCAGCTTCAAAGTGCGCTATAACTTTATCGAAATTCATTTTGAAAGTATTAATGACAAAACCCCTTTTAGATATTAAGGATTAAACATAATATCAGGCTGGTTTTGATCCTGGATAACAGGAATGAGCCTGAATTTAGCTTCCGCAGGTTCGCCTTTGAGGCGAATTTTATCTTCGCGAATATATTGCTGCGGAAAATTATAAGATAATTCTCTGGTAACTTCGTCTTTGCCGACGTCATCATCCTGAATTTTCAGAAGGACTTTGAATTGTGTTTGCGAATAAGCTTCTTTAGCTTCAGGTGCGGCAAGAATCGGGATGCTGCCGATTTCCGGTCTTTTAATAAATTCGACTTCGTATTTTCCCGCAAGATTTGCGCTGAAAATATAACCAAGAGTACCATTAATAGTATAAGGTTTCATGTCTTCGCCGGGCGGCAGTTCAACTTTAATTTCGGTATCTGAAAACCGAATTTCGTTTTTTGCCAGTTCGATATAAGGCTTTTTGGTTACAGGTGCGCCTCGCGCCTGTTTGCGTTCGACGGAAGAAGCCAATTTAATTTTAGCCTCTGTTATCTGGTCAGGTGCGAAAATAGTGATAATGTCGGGCGTCATCTTTGCACCGGGTATTTCGTTTTCGGATTCGTCAACGCATTTAATAGGTATGGTTTTTTCTTTGAGAGAAATGACTTTTATGTTTTGCAGTTTGTCGGGCTGGGCGAACTTGACAGTTAAGCCGTAATCCCGCATTTTTTCGCTTTCGGCGAGAAATTTTCTGACGTCAGAAAGGCTGTAATCGCCGGGGGTAGTCATATTTTCTTTTTCGGGGTCGAAAATGACATCCAACTGCTCGTCACCAGACTGGATTTTTTTATTAAGATCGTTGATTTTGGCGGCGGGGCCTCTGATATCCGCTTTTATGGTAACATCCGGTTTTCCGTCGATTGTTACCCAGAGTTTGGGGTCGGCTTTGCTGGCAACAATGGTCATAGTCTGGCCTAAAAGGTCCTTATCGAGTGAAAGATCCGCCCAAAACCAGATAAGGCAGGTTATAAAAATAACCAAAACAGCTTTTTTAATTTTAGCTAACATAAAACCTATTATTATTCAAAAAGTCGATATTGTAAAGGATTTTATCAACGGACAGGTCAGTTTGACAGCCGTTGGTTGCTTAGTCAGCAGAAGTTATGCAAAAGTTATATGGTAATACGTAGTTAAACGGTTTTTAGGCTAAAGAACATTATTGGAAGACGGGTACGGTACCGCGGCTCGTGTCGGATGTCGTCAAAACGGTTGCGGAATGAACCGCGTGGGCTAAAGCCCACCCTACGAGACTCGCTTCCCTGCTGGAAGCGGCTAAACGAAGCAGGCCTCAATACTGACCAATCCTCGAACAGCCTGGGCTAAACAATCCGAACACAATATTAAAAACGGGTGAAAGTTGCGATTGCGAATGGACATGAATCTACAGTACGCAAATAGATTGTTTGCATTTTTGGATTATGTTATAATAAAGGAAGTTTTATGGAGACAAATATGAAAAAGGAATTAAAAAAAATAACTTCCACTTTTATTTACTTAATTTTATTTTTGCAGCTATGTTTTTTCTCCCCCCTGAATGCAGCCGAAGATAAAAATATTTTTTCAATAATAGGTGCATATATCGCAACTGAATCATTAGAGGAAAAAAACCAAATCGCAGAAAAGATGATTGATTACATAGAAGCAAATAAAAACATCAGTTCTGAACTTTTAAAAAAGATAAATGAACCAAATTTACCAGAAGGAAAAAAGGCATGCTATATATGGGCTATCGGTTTCACACAAGACACAAAGGTGACAGATAAGCTTATAGAAACTCATAAAAGCAGCAGTTCCGAATTAATCAAAGATAATGCATTAAGATCGCTTTCAATGATAAACGATAAAAAGTCGTGTGAATATATTTTCACACTGGAAAAACAAAGCGACCAGGCAAACAAATATAATTATCTAAATCTGTTGGCCGAGATGCAATATGAAAGGGCATTGCCGGAAACTTACAGTGTTTTACAGAGCAGTCAATCATGGCAGAGTTTTTTTATTTTCGGCAAAATGGGCGATGTTTCAATTCCATATTTAATAGAGCAAATAAATGATGCAAATACAAACGTGAGGGGCAATGCAATGTATATGCTTGGGATTAGATTATTAGCTACTCAAGCAGTCAAACCGATGCAAAAAAGATATTGGATTGAAACAGATAACGATATAAAAAATTTGATATTGAGTTCTTTGGAAAGAATAACCACAAAGCTTGACGAGATGGAAGAGTTTTCAAAACTTGTAGTTGAAAAAGAAAAAGATGCTAATCTTAAAAAATTTGCAAGAGAGACTATTGATGGTATGGCTAAAAATCGTCAAAGTGTAGATGAATTTATATCTAAAAAGAAATACGATCCCAATGGGTTTGATAAAGAATATGCTGCTCTTTACAAAAGCTGCGGACACGAAGGTGATATAAAGAAATTAGGAGAGTACAGTACGATAAATGATGAAGATAAACTTAAAAAGCTGAAAGAGCGGATTTTACAAAGAAATTCTGACGAATGTTTTTACGATTATGACGAAGTCAATATGATAATTATGATGAACAGGCTTATTGCAGAAAATACAAAAAAGTAAAAGGAATATCTTTATGGAATATGCGGTTGGCAAAGCGGGACGGGTTGTTGCGGCGAGATTGTTTGAAGGTGAAAATTTATACGAATGCATCGAATCTATCGCTGCAAAGGAAAATATGAAATGCGCAGCGGTACTTATCACAGGCGGAATAAGAAAAGCTGATGTAGTCGTTGGGCCGAAAAGTGAAAAGCCAAAAATCGAAGCCAATTTTTTCAACTTTACGGGGCCGGGCGAAACGCTGGGAGTTGGTACGATTTATTGCGATGACGGAAAACCAAAACTGCATCTGCACGCGGGTATCGGAAGAGATAAAACACATATTGTCGGCTGCCCAAGAGGCGGAGCAAGCATATTTCTCATACTCGAAGTTACTATCATCGAAATAACCGGCATCAACGCAAGCAGAGAAATGGATCCGGAGACGGGGTTGAAACTTTTAAAAATAAAATAAAATTCCATTTTATTTTATTTGAACTTCCAACGTCCAACATCGAACATTCAACATCGAGCCTTAGAAAACATGTTAGAAATGAAAATGGGTACAGGCACAATTAGC
The DNA here is from genome assembly GCA_039679715.1 of Phycisphaerales bacterium. Classification (GTDB taxonomy): domain Bacteria; phylum Planctomycetota; class Phycisphaerae; order Sedimentisphaerales; family UBA12454; genus UBA12454. The sequence continues at coordinate 5,069 of JBDKUM010000224.1, read as the reverse complement.
CGCTAAAAACCGCGTCTAATTGAGTCAGTCCCCATTTTCCCGAGCATTTCTACAAAGCACAACATCGAATTGTTTGGGGGATTGCCTTAGGTAAATGCCCTGATAGAAATAAGAGAGATAGTAAATAAAATAGGCGAGTTTGATTCAAATTCGAAAGGATAAAAAATGCGTGAGGAGATTATCGGGACAGTATCGGATTTTTACGCACATAACGATGCGGCCGGAGTTGAACTGACAGCGACATTGGAACTTGGAGATCATATCATTATCAAAGGACACACAACCGATATCGAAATGACAGTCAATGAAATACAGATCGATCACGCGGATGTCGCAAAGGCAAAAGCGGGTGAATCGGTAGGCTTGAAAGTGCCGGACAGAGTTCGCAAGGGAGATCACATTTTCAAAGTGTCACCATAGAATCAGCGTAGAGCGTGCAGCGTATAGAGTGCAGCGTAGAGTATTAGGGTTTCCAATAAGTTTTATAGATTATTTTTTCCTTAGCAGTTAAGGCTTCAAATCCGTGTGTATCAGAAACGGTTGGAAACGCGACTATAGCGTCATACTGCTGACTTTCCTGCCCATCTGCAACGAGAACCTGTTTGCCATAAGCAGAGGCCATATAAATAGTATGGCTGCTGTCTTCGCTGAAGAGTAAAGAATCAATTGGAATATCAGCGTATAAAGTGCCGGGCTTTTCATCGAGGACGGCAAGGAACATATTTCCTTTTTTAGCGACGTACATAATATGTTTGCTGTCGGGACTGAAAATGATCCTTCGTATCTCATCGAATTCCGGTCCGATTTTGCCATCAAGTACGACTCTGTCTTTATTGTTTTTCTTAATTACATAAACAACATGCTGACTATCGGGACTGAAAATAATCAGAGGCGCGACGTCATCGCATTCGATTTGCTTATTGTTGTCTACAAATACCTGCCATTTATTATTTATCCATGCGGCATAAGCGAAGTGTTTTTTGTCGGGGCTAATATTGAAAGTGCCATCTTTAATGTTGTCGCATAATGGGCCGGGGTTCTGATCGACGAGTACCTGCCATTGAAAAACGATTTTAGCGGTGTAGAGCAAATTTTTCCCATCATTAATAAAGATGGGCATGTCCCTGCCGATAATATCATATTCCTGTGAGACTGTATTGCCATCGAGAATTACAACCTGTTTATAATTTGTTTTTGCGGCATAAGCGAGATGATTACTGTCGGGGCTGAACAAAATCGAGCCATCGATAATTTCATCGAACATCGGCTGATTTACATCGTTGACAATAACTTTCCATTTTAGGCCGGTGCGAGCGCCATAAGCGAATCGGTTTCCGTTTAGGCTGAATGCGATTGATTTTCCAATTTCGTCAAATTCTTTGCCAGGCTTATCATCGACAACGACCATTCTCTTGATACTTTTTCTGGCTCCGTAAACAATGTGTTTGCTATCTGGTGTGAACGCGAGAAAGGTAATATCGTCAAAGCCAGGGCCGGGCTGACCATCAATAACAACCAGACGCCGAGAGCCTTTCCATGCGGAAAAGGCGACTCTTTTGCTGTCGGCGCTGAAGAGCGGGGCACTTCTTGCGTCGATTTCAGGGCCGAGTTCGAGCGTTTTGCCGTCGATAACGGCTGCGGATTTGTTTCCATTTTTGCCGAGGTATGCGCAACGTTTGCTATCGGGACTGAAAACGATACTGTCTTTTACTATGCCTTCGAATTGCGGGCCTGGTTTATCATCAACGACAACTATCTGTTTTCCGCCTGATATGGCGAGATATGCAATGTGATTGCTGTCGTGGCTGAAAACGATTGTGTTTTCGCCGATGATGTCGAAGGAAGGGCCTGCAATGCCATCGAGTATGATCTGATGTTTATTATTAACGACAGAAACAATTGCCATGTGCTGAAGGTTCGGACTTCTCGCAATTGATAAAATTCTGTCGGGGACGGTGCCGATTTGCGTGTTTGTGAAGCCTGATGAGTTCGGGTCTTGCGCAAGAACGAAGGATGAAATGAAAACGGAAACCATTAAAGGAATAAAAAATAATTTCTTCATATTGAATCCCTTAAAAACTATTATGTGTCTCCGTGCCGGAGGCGGCTAAAAAATTTTTTATTTTTCCATAGGGTAAACGAAATTCCACTGTTTGCGAATTTTATCCATTATGTTCATGAAAGAAACGCTTGTTGACCAGGGCATAATGTCGCTTTGAATTTTTCCGTCCTTCAGGCATTGCATAACTTCGATTGCTTCGTAGGTATAGCCGTTGCCTAGGCGGTCGAAGGTGTACTCTTTTTTATGCGAAGAGCCGATTTCGACTGTAAATTTATCCGGATGGAAAAACATGTGCGGGACTTTAATGCGGCCTTTGGTGCCGAAGATTAAAGCTTCGCATGGCAAAGCGAGATTGGCAGCGCAATTGAGATTTGCTATTTGGCCTTTATCATATTTGAAAATCATCGATGCCTGCTCGTCAACGCCTGTCGGGCCAAAATTAGCGAGGCTGGCAATTTCCAAAGGTTCTTTGCCGAAAATCATTTGTGCGTATGCAATGTCATAGATTCCGATGTCGAGCAGTGTTCCGCCGGCGAGATTGGGGTTGAGCAGTCTTCCCTGCGGGTCTGGATTATTGAAATCTACGCAAAAATTAACGGTCGCAAAACGAACTTCACCGATATCGCCTGCTGAAATTATCTGGCGAATTTTTTTTACGGCGGGGAAAAAATAAGTCCACATAGCTTCCATCAGGAAGACATTATTTTCTTTTGCGCATTGAATCATCTCAGCAACCTGGCGGCTGTTTATTGCTAATGGTTTTTCGCATAGAACCGCTTTGCCTGCTTTGAGACAAGATATTGTTTCAGTATTATGATTTGTATGAGGAGTCGCGATATAAACGACATCGACATTATTGTCTGCGGCCAGAGATTCGACGCCGACATGAGTATTTGGAATATTAAATTCAGACGCGAATTTTTCGGCAGTTTCTTTTTTGCGTGAAGAAACGGCAGTTAACTTGGCATCGGGCAGGACCGCAAGCGCTTGCGCGAATTTGTGTGCAATGCCGCCGGTACCAACAATTCCCCATCTAATTTTATTTGTCATCTGAAATCCTTAACCAGTGATGTTGAATTTTTCAATAACGTCCGGCAATTCGGACAAATCTGAAACAACTGTAACCCCCGAAGGAATTTTTTTATGAATATTAATATGAGTTTTTTTTAAAACAGGTATCATGCCGACCTGCATGCTTCCGTAGACATCGTTATCAATGCGGTCGCCAACGAAAATTATCTCGTGCGGAGGTATGTCGAGCTGTTTTGAGGCGGCCAGGAACATCTCCGGGTGCGGCTTTCGTTTGTTGAAGGTGTATGAATAATAAATAAAATCGAAGAAATCAAAAAGGCCGAGCTGCTTCAAATGCTTGTTGAGCACGGAAGCGGAAACAAAAGTATTTGAAAGGATTGCCAATTTAAGGCCGCGGCTTCGCAAGGTTGTAAGAGTCTGATGGATGTCGGGTTCGATAGTAACTAATCTTGCCAAAGGTTCGTACCAGAGCCAAACGAGATCCTCGTATTGCTCATCTGTTAAATTGTGTCCCATTTTCCTGCCGAGATTTTTAAGTACCATTAAAGAATCAAAATCATGGCCGGTAAAATGCGATAAGATGATGCGAAGATGGATTGCGAGCATGCTTCTGAGGGTGTAGAGCCATTGAAAACCTGTAACCTGGCCTTGTCCTTTGAGCCATTCCCAGGTGAGTTTAGCGGCTTTAAAAAAAGGTTCATGCGGGTCGATTTTCCCGTAATTAAGGAGAGTGTCGCCCATATCGAAGATAACGGCTTTAATCCTTGAATCCGCCATATACCCTTGGAAGGTAGTACAATCTTGCAAATAAATTATGAATGTATTTCGGTAATACTCACAAATCATTGGCCAAGATGGGAGTCGAACCCATACGCCCTTATCGGACCCGGGATTTTAAATCCCGTGCGTCTGCCATTCCGCCACTCGGCCTACCTATTTCAATGTTTAATGTGGGTTGCCATTCTGGCAACAGCTAAACACTGGAAATAAACCCTGATTTTAGTGGCTTTTTTGGCAAAAGTCAACATAAAGAGCAAGAAATACGGGGTTGAAAGTCTGTTATGCCTGGGAATGATACGCTGAAACAGCCTGTTTTGCGATTTCTTTCCAATCTTTTTTGTTCAAAAGCGCAAGAAGGCTATCGAAACGTGTTTTAATCTGTTCAAACAGAGGCTCATATTTATCAGTTTCTTCAAGACGAGCGGCGTTTTCAAGTTGTTTGCCGAGTTCGAATAACTTTGGAGACCCGACAGTACCGCATGCACCTTTTACAGAATGCGCGTAAAATTTGACTTCACGCGAATCTTTTTTCTTCACAGCTTCTGCGAGCAACAGCATTCTCTCCTGATTATCTTTAATGAAAACCGGTATGATTTCATCAACCAACGCTTCGTCTCCGATGCGTTCCATAAGAAGCAGCCAATCAATTTCGATTTCATTGGTTTGTGCTACTGTTTCGTCCGAATTCATTATATTCTCCTGTTTGTTTAGCGAATTATTATTATTTTTCTTAGGCTCATTTTTTACAAGATACTTTGCTAGAGCCGCGAGAAGTTTTTTTCTGTCGATAGGTTTCGTAAGATAATCATCACAGCCTGCGGCAAAACATTTTTCGTCATCGCCTTTCATGGCACAAGCGGTCAGTGCGATAACCGGAACAGCCGGACATTTCGCTTTAATCTGCCTGGTGGCTTCATAGCCATTCATGACGGGCATTTGAATGTCCATCAAGATTGCGTCAAATTTTTGTTTGCCGACAGCGTTAACAGCTTCCAAACCGTTGTCGACGATTTTAGTTTTAAGCCCGGTCTTTTTGAGAATCAAATCAATCAGAGTCTGATTAGTAGGGCTGTCTTCGGCAACGAGGATATTTCCGGTCAACCTGATATCGTCAGTAGAGGTTTGCGGATTAACCGAATTAGAAGAAAGAGTTTTATTTTTTTCTTCAACATTATTAAGGCTGGAGGCAGCAGGA
>JBDKUM010000223.1:0-4482 GCA_039679715.1 Phycisphaerales bacterium | reverse complement strand
TAATCAAATGTATTATGATCGATATTGGTCGGACGAAAATTTTACTGCCGTGGGAAAACTCACGTCACTTGCTGAAGAGAACGGGATAAGCATTTTGCAGCTTGCCTTGAAGTGGTGCGTTTCACGGCCAGGCGTCACCAGTATCATCAGCGGTGTGAGCAAACTCTCCCAGATTGAACAAAATATTGCATCACTGGAAGGAGAAGCGCTTACCGATGATGTACTGGCAGCTTGCGACGAAGTGTGGCGGTCCTTGGCTGGCACTCGTTTTGGCTATAACCGCTAGTCTACGACCAGCTACAACGTGCCGGACCGGACTCGAAGGGAAGGGTCCGCCGATTCTTTGGTGCGGGTTCGCCATTATACCTGATACGGAGAAGATTATCATCTATAGGCCTAGTGGTAGTTAATTATTGCCATATGTAAATATTTAGCAGGACTTAGCTGCCTCAATATAGAAAATAACCATAACTTCTGGAACGGAAGTTATGGTTATTTTTTTATTTTTAATAATGGAGTCTGAATAATGGACAATATGTTAAAGTATGCATATATGAGCTTTGAAGGGCTGCTGGGAAAATATAAAGCACTTTTAGCTGAAAATGTAAAGCTTAAAGATGAACTGAAAAGTCTTAAGGAACAGTGTGAGATTTCGGAAAGTCGGGACGATCCGGAGCAAGATATCGATGTTTCTTCGTCAGATAGTGATTATCTTGAACAAGATTTAGCGCCGCAAGAATTGTCTTGTAAAAACGAAGAGCAAAATTTCTTGCCGAACGTTAATAATTTCTCAGATCCGAAAGACAAAATCGAATTGTTCATGACACTGTTTAAAGGTCGGGATGATGTTTATGCTAAACGATGGGAGAGCAAAAAGAAAGGTACCTCAGGATACTCGCCAGTTTGCTTAAACGAATGGAAGGCCGGATTGTGCAAAAAGCCAGCGGAAAGATGCAGCCGCTGCTCGAATAAAGCATATGCTTCTCTAGATGAAAAGGTTATTGACAGCCACCTGCGCGGCCGCGGTCATTTTGTAGCAGGGATATATCCGCTGCTTCCGGATGAAACTTGCTGTTTTTTGGCAATTGATTTTGATGAAGGGGGCTGGGAAAAAGATGTAGGCGCATTGCGGGATATATGCCGGGAATTTACTATTCCTATTGCAATCGAACGCTCCCGCTCCGGCAATGGAAGTCATGCATGGTTTTTCTTCAAACAACCGGTAACGGCAGCGATAGCCCGAAAATTCGGCACGGCGTTGCTTACGCATTCCATGAGTAAAAGGCATGAGATCCCGTTTAAATCTTATGACCGGCTGTTTCCGAATCAAGATACGATGCCGAAAGGCGGTCTGGGTAATTTGATCGCGCTTCCGCTGCAAAGAGAGGCGAGAAGTGCCAATAATAGTGAATTCATCGATGAAAATTATAAGCCGTATGACGATCAGTGGGCATTTTTGGCTTCGCTCTCCAGGCTTTCTGAAGAGGATATTACCTTGTTTATAATGAAGCTATGCAACGGTAATGAATACGGCGTTTTACGAAAAGACGAGGAAATGCCGGCAAAGCCTTGGGAGAGAAGGCGGATTTTGTTGTCAAAAAACGATTTTCCGCAAAGTCTGGAAATCGTGCAAGCCAATATGTTGTTTATCCCTAAAGCAGGTTTTTCCGAAAAGGCTTTAAATCAAATGAAAAGATTAGCTGCTTTCAAAAACCCGGAGTTCTATAAAATGCAGGCTATGCGTATGCCCACCGGACAGATTCCCCGAATCATTTCGTGTTCGGAAGAAACCGCCGAATACTTATGTCTGCCAAGGGGATCCAAGGCGGATTTACAGGCACTTTTGACAGAATATGCAATTGATGTGCATTATATAGATAAGACAAATTGTTCTAAAAAAATTAACGTCGAATTTACAGGCCAATTAAGGGATGACCAGCCTGTCGCACTGCAACGGTTACTTGAGTACGATAACGGAGTCCTTTCCGGTACAACCGCTTTTGGCAAAACAGTTGTAGCTATCGCGTTGATCGCAGCAAGGAAAGTAAATACGCTTATTTTGGTCGATAGAGTAAACCTGGTTGCACAGTGGAAGAAACGGCTGGCGGAATTTTTAGCGGTTTATGAGACGTTGCCTGATACCGGTGAAAATTTGCTAAACAAGCGGGGCAGGAAAAAAGCACCCGGCGTTATTGGGCAAATCGGCGGCGGCAAAAATAGCTTAAATGGTATCATAGATATAGCCGTAATTCAGTCACTCAATCGAATGGGCGAAGTCAAAGAATGTGTGAAAGATTATGGCTTGGTTATTGTTGATGAGTGCCATCATATATCCGCATTCAGCTTTGAGAAGGTGCTCAAAAGCATAAATGCAAAATATGTTTACGGCTTGACGGCGACGCCTACCAGAAAGGACGGGCATCATCCGATTATTTTTATGCAGTGCGGTGAGATACGTTACCGGGATGATGCAAGAAAACAGGCTGAAAAAAGGCCGTTTGAGCATTATGTTATACCAAGGTTTACGCCATTTAGAGTCCCTTTGGGGCGGGAAGAGCGAGATGTGGCTATACAAGAGCTGTACGCGGAAATTACTGAAAGCAAAACCAGAAATGAATTGATCGTAGCTGATGTTGTCAGAAATCATGAACAGGGCAGAAACTGTATTGTTTTAACAGAGAGAACGGCACATGTTGAGCTGCTTGCCCAGGAATTAAGTAAAAAAATTCCTGATGTTTTTTCGCTTATGGGGGGAATGGGAGCGAAAAAAACTCGTGAGAACATGCAGGCAATAGAGGGTATGCCTCTGGATAAACCGCTTACTTTAGTGTCTACAGGCAAATATATAGGAGAGGGATTTGATGAGCCTCGACTCGACACACTGTTTTTAGCTATGCCGATTTCCTGGAAAGGTACATTGCAGCAATATGCAGGCAGACTTCACAGGCTGTTTGATAATAAGAATGAAGTGCGAATTTATGATTATGTAGATATTCACGTGCGGATGCTGGAAAAAATGTATAATAAGCGGCTGAACGGATATGCCGCGATTGGGTATAAGGCAAAGGGCGAAACTTCTCTAACCGATTCCATTAACATTATCTTTAACAAGAGTAACTTTTTGCCGGTATACACGAATGATATTGTGAATGCGACTAAAGAACTTGTGATAGTAAGCCCCTTTATAACCAGAAAACGGACTTCGCAGATGCTGGAATATTTGCACACTGCATTACAAAACAAGGTAAACGTAACCATCGTGACGCGAACGGTTGAAGATTTTAGGGGCAAAGCGAGGGACTCTTTTGTTGAGACTTTGAATTTATTTAAAGGAACGGGGATAAATCTGATCTTTAAAGCTAAAATACACCAGAAATTTGCCATTATCGATCAGAAAACAGTTTGGTATGGAAGTATAAATCTATTGAGTTTCGGCAGTGCGGAAGAGAGCATTATGCGGCTGGACAGTTCCAATGTCGCGAATGAACTTATTAAGAGTATTGATAACTAATATCCATTAGTTGGTAATCTATATAAAGAAAGGTTTTGCATTATGAGTAATGAGAAAAAGGTACAAATCCGTAATAGTACTGCTGAATTTCTGATTTTTAGCAAGCAGGCGGGTGAAGATAGCATTGAAGTGCGGATTGCAGATGAAACTGTATGGTTAACTCAAAAGGTGATTGGAGTCCTCTTTGAGAAGGGGCGAAGTACCATTACTGAGCATCTGCGCAATATTTTTGAAACGGGTGAACTTGTTGAAAAAGCAGTATGTCGGGAATTCCGACATACTGCTGAGGACGGTAAAGAATATAGGACAAAGTTCTATATTCTGGATGCGATCATTGCGGTTGGATATCGCGTCAATTCAGAACGGGCGACCCAATTTCGTCAGTGGGCGACGACAATTTTACAAGATTTTGCCATTCGCGGCTATGTATTGGACAAAGAACGGCTAAAAAATGGAGCATTTTTCAATAAGGAATATTTTGACGAGTTGCTTGCTGAAATCCGTGAAATTAGAGCAAGCGAACGTAAATTTTATCAAAAAATAACTGACATTTATGCTACCGCAATGGATTATCAAGCAGATGCTATGCTGAAACAACAAAACGTTTTTTGCTACCGTACAGAATAAGCTTCATTTTGCCATTCATGGCCATACGGCCGCTGAATTGATTATGAGACGTGCGGATAGCAGTAAAGAGAGGATGGGATTAACTACCTGGGAAAATGCTCCCGATGGGAAAATAATAAAACAGATGTTTCAATTGCCAAAATTATTTGAGTGAAAAAGAACTAAAATCTCTCACAGGTGTTGATTAACCAAAAAAAGTAAAGACAAAAGGACACCTTTTCTGTAAAATCGTAGTTGCTAAACAAACGATCAGAAAGAGGCGTCCCTTATAAAACAGTCTACCATTTTTCTAACCATTTTGAAACAACTGATTACAGATGAAGATATTGATAAATTACTCAAAA
>JBDKUM010000222.1:0-1825 GCA_039679715.1 Phycisphaerales bacterium | reverse complement strand
CATAGGTGTACACTTTCAGAAACGCCATGTGGGGGCGCGAAAAATGTGCGTTTTCTGGATATGTTTCCTGGGTCCTTGTCAATTGAAATAGGGGAAAATGCATATTTAAAATCATCCGGTGGACATGTTGGGAAAGCCATTTCAGCCGGTCAACTTGCAGAAAGCCAGGAAATAATTACTTCAGACAGTGACGGGATAGCATACCGCCTTGCGAATGGCGAAGTTTACAGGATGCAAAATGGAGATGTTTATCTAGTCACTCCTCCAAAAACAATTGTGAGTAAGTTTTCACTTTTTAATCCGTCAGCGGTACGGACACTATGCATGTTATCAATTCGATGCCCTAATAGCTCCACCCTAAAATTGTACAATCTTGACACACAAAAATATGAATTGATAACTCCATTAAATTTACAACAAACATCTGGCACAGTAAAATCTTTATTATTTAACAGAATGCTCGAACCTCACTCAATAGTAAATTATAAATTGATGATTAGGTACGAAGATTTATCGTGGACATATAAATTTACATCCGGCGCGGACCAGGCAAACGGACTATGGAACCTAAAAACATTTTTAGCTTTTTATGATCCTGCAACAAAGGATGTTTACTATTTACTTTTTACAAGAGTCCCCGATGGCCTTACGTGCTCGATTGATGGAGCAGGCAACGTTACAGAGCTTATTATCCCTCGGTCTAACCACACCGTATATTATGGAAGAATGAAATATGCATTAATAAATCAAACAGTCGATGGTGTACCTACATGTTTTATTCCCACCGAACGCGGTTCACTTGCTGAGTTTCTGAAACGTTACTTTGCAGTAGTAGACATCCAGTCTGAAATTGATCTAAAAACTTACGTAGTGCCTGCAATATCAGACGATAAAATTCTACCGTCTACGGTTCTTCCGAAGAATCGCTTATCAAATTTAATATCTTGCCAGGTGTGTCCAAACGAGTATAGGTCTGAAAGTTTTGTATTAAGATCAGACAAGGACGTAACACTCACTATTGAAGTATCTGATCTTGTATCAGGCGAAAACACGATACCATCAAGCGCCATAAATATAAGATATGTCGATTGCTGGTATCAAGCTGGATGTGACAAAAAGAATACCCATAAAGCAGGCAAGTTTCTAACTCCTGAACTCCTGACTTATGATCCTGAGCTTGTCCGGACAAACTGCGATGAGTGGAGAACCTGGGACCTCTCAAATCCGTATGCTAAAAATGAGCTAAAGCTTCAGGATGGCTCTTATATTGATATTACAACTCCGACACATAGCACCTCTGGGTATTATCAACCTACGATTGAAGAGCGGCCTGTTTATGACGCGGAAACACTTCAACCATTACGCCTGAAAAAAGATTTGAACAGGCAGATCTGGTTAACTATTTTAATCCCAGGTGGTTCTGAGCCAGGGATATATCGAAGTACAATTTCAATCAAAGCCGGTAGAACTACTCTAAAAACAATAATGCTTTCGGTTGAAGTCCTTGATATTGAGCTGCTTGACTCTGAAAATGATTGCATTTATTATAGAGGAAAAATAACGTCAACTGGTATTGGAACCATTTCTTCAGAAACAAAATCCGAAGCTCAGTTTCTTGCTGACCATATTAACATGGTACAGCATGGTATCAAAAACCCGCAGTTGATGACTCAAACGGCTACTACACTGCCTATATCTCTTGGTATCAGGGCTCAATGTGGGATAAGCAACGCTGATTTATTTTACAATGGATACCCGAATATAAATGCATCACTCACTGGAATAGAGTCTTGGAATGATACTTGCATCGCAAATGGCGTTACTC
>JBDKUM010000221.1:0-26528 GCA_039679715.1 Phycisphaerales bacterium | reverse complement strand
CCCCCTATATAGCCCCATCTTGCGCATTTTTACAGAATAATTTTTGACAAACTATGGATGTGTCATTGCGAGAAGTTTTTTGTGGCTTTTGACACAAAAAACGACGAAGCAATCTCAAGAATTTTTTTTAAAAATAATTTTTGCGCACTTTTTCTAATGCGCAAAATTGTAATTCGGAAAATAATTAAAGTGTCTGGTTTATGAATTTTTGTCTATAGGCGAGAGGTGAAAGGCCTGTTTCTTCTTTGAAATATCTTCCTGTGTGAGTTATATCTTTAAAACCCATCGCAAGGCCAATTTGAGCGATTGTAAGGTTTGTTTCCAGAAGCATTGAGATAATATTATTTACTCTAATGTGTCTTATTTCCTCGTATACAGACTTATTGAGCAGATTGCGAAACTTTCTTTCAAGTCTTCTGCGTGAAACCATTACTTCTTCAGCAACATCATCAACGGAAATATCCATATTCGCATTCTTTTGGATGTAATTAATCGCATCAGACATCATGGCGTCTTCAATCGCGATAATATCTGTTGATTGCCTGTTCACTATGTGAGTAGGATGAACGATTACGTTAGAATAAATCATTTTTTTTGTTTTCATCATTTTCGATAATAGTTGAGCCGCTTCAAAACCCGCTTTTTCACTACCAAGAGCAATGCTTGAAAGTGGAGGATTTGTCAGGGCGCAAACAAATTTATCATTGTCCACACCGAGAATTGAAGTTTCTTCAGGAATTCTCAATTTGGCAAGTTTGCAAGCGGTAATAAGATGCTGGCCCCTGTCATCATTGCAGGCAAGGATAGCGATGGGCTTAGGCAGTGTTTTAAGCCATTTCGCAATATCTTCCTGTTCAAGCTGCCAAGATTTTCTTTTTGTACCTTTAAGGTTCTTGTAGAAATGTATTTTGTATTTTTTTGATTCCAAAAATAATTTGAAACTTTTTCCTCTTTCTCTTGACCAATGAAATTCATCAAAGCCGCAGAAAGCAAAGTTTCTGAAACCTTTATTCAAAAAATATTCGGCAGCGAGTTTTCCGATTGCTTCAGTATCGCCGAAAATTTGGGGCATGCCATGAACAATTTCTCTGTATCCGATGAGTATGGTAGGAACTGACTGGGGGATTTTTTTTCTTGCCCAAACTGTGTTTGGAATTTTCGCGATAATGCCATCCGCAAGCTCGGGCGAAAGCTGGGGCAGTGTTCCTTCATGTTTGCCGGGTTCTCTGAAAAAAACCCATGGGCCATTAGTGTTTGAATATTGTGCAATTCCACGCAGCAATCCCTGCACATATTCTCCAATAGGTTCCATCATTAAAATAATTTTTGGAAGCTTTTTCATAAGGAGGGATTCTAACACATATTTTTTTCAATGTCTAAAAAAACAATAGAAATTAAGGGTTTTTCGGTTTTAGATAAAGCTTAATTTTTTATATAAATATATATTCGTAAAGGTGTTATGTGTAATATTACCGGTGTCGCATTTTGGCTAAACAATTCCGTATATTGGCTTTGAGAAAAAGGATGCAGTTTTATAGGATAGTATCATAGACGCTGTATAAAAAGTGCACTTAAAAAACAGCAAATCGGAGGTAACTAAAAAGAATTTTAATATTTTTGAAGGGAGAAGAAGATGGTAATGAAAAAAATTTGCGTTTTAATTTTATTGTTGAGCGTAGTTTGTATGACAAACATATCTTCTGCAAGCTGGTTATGGTGGACAAACGGAGCTGCGAATAATCAATGGACAGATACCGGAAACTGGACGGCATATCCGACAAGCGGTGATGATGTAGTTGTAGGAACATGGGATACAACAGGACCAATTCTTTATACAGGTCAAACAGGTTATGCTAACTGGATGCATGTAACAGATACGACAGCTACAGGCTCAAAGGTTACGGTTAGCGGCGGTACTCTTAATGTCAACGACCATCTGTTTCTTGGACAATGGGATAGCGGAGCAAAAGGCACATTGGAGATTAATTCAGGTGTAGTTAATACAAATCTTCTTATGTGCGGCGGCGACACAAGCGGTACTGTAGCTTGCCAAGGTGTTCTCGAAATGAATGGAGGCCAGATAAATATCAGTTGGCTTCTGGCAGTCGCAGGCGGATATAGCGGCACAATCGGAAGCGGTGTCGGCCATATTCAACTGGATGGCGGTGTCATTAATGTAACAGGCGGCGGCGGGCTTTTGATGTCTAACAATGGTTCAATGGACATCACTAACGGCGCAATAATTCTCAACGGCGAAATCACAGATATTGCTTCTTATGGTAATGTAACAGCATTTGGCGGAGAGGGCAGTTTTGTTTATGATTATCAAGACGGCAGAACAACAATAACAGCATTGATTCCGGAACCTGCCACACTGGTTCTTATAGGACTTGGGGCATTAATATTGAAAAAGAAATAGAGATAAGGGTTTGAGATATTATTTCGTTGTAAATACAAGTCGATATAATAGTTTACAGCGAAATACAGGAGTGAAAAAATGAAAAGAATATGGACATATATAATTGCTTCAATATGCATGATTTTCACCTGTAACGCAAATGCGGCAGTTGGCTGGGAAGAAAATTTTGATCCTTTGAAATCAACATGGAATGAAGTCACGGCATATTGGACTGATTTAGCAGGGCCAACAGCGACATTGACGGAAGATGATGCATCTAATTCCTATGGAGTGGCAACATCAGAAGTTATTAATGTTGATGTAAGTGTATACAGTGAATTGGTTATCACTTCGACCGCGGTAGAATCAGGCGGATTGTATTCTATTCAAATTCAAGAAGCTGTCGAAGGCGGAGCTTATGCTAACGCGGTAAGTTATGCCGGCACACCTGGTACACATGTAATAAATCTGGCTGCGTTAATGGGCTGGAGCGGAACAAAATCATTTGTTATAAACATCTGGATTGAAGGTGAAAGCAAGTCAGTAACATTCGGCCAGATACAATTAAGAGAACCTGCGGTATCGGCAGGCTGGTCTGACCATTTTGATCCAATTAATCCAAATTGGGCACAAGCAACTGCTGCATGGACTGATGAACCAGGAACTACAGCTACATTAACTGAAAATGATCCTGAAAAAGATTATGGTTGTGCAGGTACCGAAGTAATTACTCTTGATGTAAGCCAATTTAGTGAATTAGTGGTTGCATCGACCGCTATGACTGGTGCGTATTCCATACAAATTCAGGAAGTTGGCGGTTCTACTCCCCCCAAAGATGCTATCAGTTTTATTAGCGAGCCTAGTACACATATTATAAATCTGGCAAAATTAATGGGATGGAGCGGAATAAAATCATTTAAGATTAATATCTGGATCGCCGGGGAAGGCACATCGGCTACTTTTGATTTAATCCAGATTAGAAAACCATTACCCGAGCAACCAGCGTGGACTGAAAATTTCAATCCCATAAAAACGACTTGGATGCCTGTTGAATGCCATTGGACTGATGCTGCTGGTCCAAATGCAGTTTTAACTTTAGTTCCTCCAAGTCAGGAGATTAATTACGGCTGTACATATTCTGAAATCATTACGCTTGATGTGAATGATTACAATGAATTATATGTAAAGACTTCTGAAGTTGAAAATGGATGTTTGTATTCTGTTCAAATTCAGGAAGTTGGCGGGCCGGGAGTGCATGATGCAGTCAGTTACATAGGTACTCCTTCCGAGCATAGTATTAATATTCAAGAATTGATGGGATGGTCAGGGGTAAAATCGTTCAGATTATTTATATGGCTACATAATAATGGCGCCTTAAATGCTACCTTTAACAAAATAGAGCTTCGTCCAAAATCAAAAGCGCCGCGTTTCTTCTGGCATGATGATTTTGATCCGCTTCTGACGACATGGATGGAAATGCCCATTGAAGGTGAGCATGCTTATTGGTCAGACTTGCTAGGGTCTTATGCAGTTTTAACTGAAGACAATGAATTAGACAGTTATGGCAAGATTGAATCACAGGCTTTAAACGCTGATTTAGACGTTTATAAAGAACTTGAATTCAAAATTGTCGATGTTGAGGAAGGTGGACGATTGGATGTTGGAGTTCAGGGACAGGGAGGCGACTGGCCATATTTCAATCTTGTAACATACGTAACAGGGCCGGGCACATATAAGGCTGATATACCAGCGATAACAGGCTGGAGCGGCTTAAAATTATTCAGAATAGTTTTATGGATGAACGGCAACAATAAAACTGCGACGTTTGATTATATTCAATTGCAGAAAGATTGCGGTACGAATCTTCTGGCGGGCGATTTTTCAGAAGATTGCAAAGTTGATTTCCAGGATTTGGCAGAGATAGCTGAAGCATGGATGAATACTTATGATTTTCTTGATTTGAAAGACATATCAGACAACTGGCTTGTTGAAGAATAAATTTAAATATATGGTGTGGGACAGAATTAAACTGTTCCACACCTTTTTAAGATTTCTCGGCTTCTTCGGTTTCGCTAAAGCTACGCAGAATACGCTCGAAATGATAAAGATTGGAGCATAAAATGAAAAATAAGGGTTTTACTCTGGTAGAATTGCTTGTGGTAATTTCGATCATAGCAATATTATTAGCAGTGTTGATGCCTGCTTTGAACAAAGCGAAAGAAGGGGCCAGAACCCTTATGTGTCAAAATAATCTAAAACAGCTCTCTGCCGCCTGGTATTCTTATGCAGTAGCTAACGACAATTTACTGGTTTGCTCTTTAACCTATAAGGATGAAGATCAAGAAATACCCAAAAAATATGAATATTCAAAATATTCCTGGGTATGGTACCCTACAGATCCAAAGACAGGAAAAACTCTTCCTGAAACATCAAGCAGACCGGCAACACTGGAAGAACGACATGAAGGTATAAAAAGGGGCAAACTTTGGTCTTATGCTCCTGATGTCGATTCTTATCATTGCCCCAGCGATAACAGCGGGCATTTTAGAAGCTACAGCATACCAGATACTATGAATGGAGAGAAAACATTTAAACCAGCAACGCCATCGGAAAAATGGGGCAGTCTGAAAAAATTATCACAGATAAAGAGAACATCTGAAAAGTTCGTAATGGTAGAAGAAACCGATCCTCGTGATTTTAATATGGATTCATGGAAACCTATTCTTGATGTTGTCAATTCAGCTATTAGTTCAGACCCTGTTACGGTAAGACATGCACGTTCGAGCAGAAGCTGCTTTGTATTTGCGGATGGTCACGCTTTTCAAAAAAGCTGGTCACAGGAAGTTAGAATCTGGTTCCTGTCTTTTGAAAAAAGTAAAAAAGTATATCAGTTTCAAACACATAGATTTTCATCTGAAGAAGCCAAGAAAGATCTTCAATGGCTGTATGATGGTTTTTGGGAAGATAGATACTAATTTAATTATATCAACTTAAAGGGCGGGCATGTCACTTCATATAATAGACATAATAATAATCATAGGTTATATATTAGCCATCAGTGCTGTAGGAGTTTTTATATCCCGCCGGGGGTCGAAAAATATGGAATCATATTTTCAGGCGGGTAAAAGCCTTCCCTGGTATGTTCTGGGCACTTCAAATGCGGCGACGATGTTCGATATTACAGGCACGATGTGGCTGGTGTATCTGCTTTTTGCGTACGGACTGAAAAGTGTTTGGATTCCATGGATTTGGCCGACATTCAACCAGATTTTTGGAATGGTATATCTCTCAATATGGCTTAGGCGGTCAAATGTAGTTACAGGCGCAGAGTGGATTCGGACGCGATTTGGTGATGGTATTGGCGCGAGACTTTCGCATATCAGTGTTGTTATTTTTGCATTGGTTTCTGTTATCGGATTTATGAGTTATGCCTTTGAAGGGATAGGAAAATTCTCGGCTATATTTTTTCCATGGGATATTTCGCCAAAGATTTACGCTTTGATATTTATGTCTGTTACGACGATATATGTAGTTACAGGCGGTATGTTCAGCGTTGTGCTTTGTGAAATCATACAGTATGTTATAACAACAATAGCGTCAGTAATAATTGCGGCGATAGCGATGAGTAAAATTTCGCCGGAAGCATTGAATGCTTCTGTTCCGGCTGGGTGGAGCAGTATGTGGTTTGGTTTGAAGCTCGATCTTGACTGGTCAAATCTTATGCCTTCGCTGAACAATCAAATGGGCACGGATGGTTTTTCTTTGTTTGGAATTGTATTCGGATTGATTTTATTCAAAGGCATTCTGGCAAGTATGGCTGGGCCTTGTCCGAATTATGATATGCAAAGAGTCTTATCGACGAAAAGTCCGCGAGATGCTTCTTTGATGAGCTGGTGCGTTTCTGTTGTTCAGTTTATACCGCGTTATCTTTTAATAACCTCGATTACTATAATCGCGCTTGTTTATTACAGTGCGGAATTACGCACGGGCGGAAAGAATATAGATTTTGAACAACTTTTGCCTCTGATAATCACCCGCTTTTTGCCGGTTGGGGTAACGGGTTTAATGGTTGCGGGTCTTCTTGCGGCATTTATGAGTACATTCAATGGCACGGTTAATGCCGGTGCGGCTTATATAGTAAACGATATTTATAAAGCCTTTATAAATCCAAACGCTTCTTCAAAGAAATGTGTTTATATCGGTTATATCTGCACGATTTCGATAATTGTGGTAGGTATAGCATTTGGATTTATGATTGAAAAAATAGGGTCTGTTACTTTATGGATTGTTGGTGTTTTATACGCCGGTTATCTTGCACCTAATGTTTTGAAATGGCATTGGTGGCGGTTGAATGGATATGGTTTCTTTGCGGGAATGATAAGCGGTGTGATAGCAGCACTTGTTTTTCCAACAATCTGGAAGACGAATCAGCCATTATATATTTTCCCGTTCATTCTCGCGATAAGCGCGATCGCATCAATTCTAGTAAGTCTTGTTACGCAGCCTGAAGATATAAAAGTGCTGAAGAGTTTTTATACTTCAATTCGTCCTTGGGGTTTTTGGGGACCGGTTCATGAGAAAGTTATGCATGATGATCCTTCATTTGAAAGAAATAAGAATTTCAAACGTGATATGACGAATGTGGCTGTTGGTATTATCTGGCAGCTTACCCTTTCAGTTCTGACAATTTATTTCGTGATAAAGGAATTCAAATCAATGTTTATAACTATTTCAATTTGTGTTGCAACATCGATTTTCCTTTATTTTAACTGGTATAAGAAACTTGAAAAGAATGTAAATTTAAAAGGCTCTCAATGGGTATCTCAAAAGAAACAACCAGAGTTGCAGGGACAGGCAGCAAACGATTAAACCCGGATATGGCTTATATTAACATTAAAACCAGAGCATCTGTGAAATTGCAGAGGTTCGAAGGGAATCCGATAATTGCTCCGAATTCGTCTAACGCATGGGAAAATTTTGTAACAACTAATCCGGGAGCCTGCTACGACAGTGAGACAAAAACAGTAAACCTCATTTATCGTGCGGCAGGTAAAAACGACCCGAAGCATGTGATACGATTCGGCAGGGCTGTAAGCAATGACGGTTATCATTTCAAACGATTTGATAAACCTGTTTTCTCGCCAAGTGTTGATGGGCTTGACGGCGGCTGCATTGAAGATCCAAGAATCGTAAAAATGGGGAAATTCTATTATATAACTTATGCGACGAGAGTATTTCCGCCGGGTGAATATTGGCTTCACAATGGAAGCTGCTATAAAAACCCTGACTGCGCACCTGAATTTCCGCTTTGCATTCGTGAAAATCATACGACTACTCATTTGATGATTACAAAAGATTTCGAAAATTTCATTAGGGCGGGAAGACTGACAGACCCGATGATGGACGACAGGGATGTGATTCTTTTCCCGGAAAAAATTAATGGGAAGTTTTATATGCTTCATCGTCCAATGGATTGGTGCGGGAACGGATATGGGACAGACCATCCGGCTATTTGGATTTCATCTGCTGAAGATATGCTGGCATTTAAAAAGAGCCAATTGCTCGCTAAAGCAACGTTTCCATGGGAATGTAAAATCGGCGGCAATACTCCGCCAATTAAAACAAAAGCGGGCTGGCTGACTTTATATCATGCGGTTGGTAAAGATCAATATTATCGACTCGGAGCGATGCTGCTGGATTTGAATGACCCGACAAAAGTAAATTACAGAACACGCGATTGGATTTTCCAGCCTGAAACAGACTATGAAACAAAAGGATGTTACTTCGGCGGCGGCGTGGTATTTCCATGCGGCAAGGTGATAATTGACGGAAAATTATTCGTTTATTATGGCGGTGCCGATATGTATGTAGGAGTTGCTACATGCAAAGTTGATGATTTGCTTGAGTATCTATTGAGTTGCCCTGTTAATGAATGTGATCGATAATGAGATTAACAATAAAAATTTTAATTCTAATTATGATTATGTCTTATGTTAATAATGCTTTTGGCGGTGAACCGAATGAAAGCAAGAATGTGTATGCGCATTTTGTGACGTGGTTCAAGACAAAAGATGTATCTGACAAATGGGAAATGTGGAATTCTGATTATAATGAGAGCCCGCATAATCCAGATATTGTTTTTCTGAACGGTCAAAGGGATTTAGCAGTTACGAGTTATCCTTTGACAGGCCCTTATGATACGGTTGACCCAAATATATTAGAATACCAATTTTTGCTAATGAGACTTAGCGGAATAGATGGAATAATTGTAGACTGGGACGGCAGAAGGATAAATCAATATCGTCATGATGCTTTGATGAAGATTTTGCCTTACCTTGAAAAATATAATTTAAAGCTGATAATGTGTTTTGAAGAGTGGTGCGGTTATTGGCCGAGAGGTACATTTGCAGACAGGCAAAGTGAAATACAAGCAGCTAAAGACGAAATGAAATGGATGATCGAAACATTTCTGAATAAGCCATTTTACGGCACCGTTGACGGATTCAAACCTGTTTTGATTTTCAGAAAAATTCCTGATAAATGGTTTAATGCCGAAGAGTGGGCAGCGATCGCGAACGATTTTAACGATACCAAAATGAAATTGATTTTTGACGCGGGTTCTTTTCAGGGATTTAAGGCTGTGCCAAAAGGTAAGTATTTCTGGGTTGGCGGGTTCGATCCAAAAACAAATAACAGCAGCCTGGATTTCTGCAAAAAAGAATATTCTTACTTTTTGAACGTGAAAAATCCGGAAGTGCAGAATGAAATTGTATTCGGCGGAGCTACGCCCGGTTTCGATGATTCACCCGTCTGGGGCTGGGGGACTACAGCAAGAAAAGCACCGAGATATGAAGGCAAACGTTTCGATCTTACATGGCAACTGGCAATTGACAATGAAGTGAATGTTGTTCAGTTGATTACATGGAATGATTGGAATGAGGGAACGCAAATTGAGCCGTGTGATAAATATGGGTATGAGTATCTTGAACTTAATAAAAAATATTCGGCTATTTACAAGGGCAAAAGCGATGACGTGCCGAATGAAATGTTGAGGGTTCCGTTAAAGCTTTATAAAGCACGAAAAGAAAATAAGGCTGATAAAGCCGTCCTTGACGAGTTAAGCAATGCACTGTTCAACAAGGATTTTGAAAAAGCAAAATCGTTAGCGGGAAAAATATAAATGAGTTATAAGTGCCTAAAAATTATATTTTCATTCTTAATAAGCAGTCTGGCATTTGCGGCAGCAGAGATAAATGATAATCTGGACACAACAACAAATTTACGTCCTAATAGCCATTGTTCGGTTATCGCAAACGGTAATGGTACCGTAAGTATGGTTATCACAAGTTCTGGAACAGCAGATGTAAATTTTTATGATTATACATATATTAGATATCGGTCGTACTATGATAGAGTAGAGATTACGCCAAGTGCATCTATTTCTGATGGGCAATATTCAATTTGGATTTTGTATTTAAATAGCTCCAAGCAGATTATAGGGCAGGTCGAATGGTTAAGTCAGCGAAGTGATACCAATGTACAGATTCTTCCAAGTGTTTCGGCACTTGCAAAGCTTAATAATATAAACAACGCTGAATATTATTTTATTCGGTTCAGACTTCATGGCAGCACAAGCAGCGGTTTTATTTTTGATAAAATATTTGTAACAGAGCCGGGGTGGATGCAAACGCCTTTAATGCAGGCGGCTGAAAAAATTGTTCTTGTTCACGAAGTGCCATGGTACCAAACGCCGGAACATAGCGGTGCCAACAAGTGGGGCAGTTGGGCTCAAGGCTATTGGAAAGATGGAATTTATTATTCGCATAATCCTTTAGCACGAGATGTGAACGGAAAACCTGATATTGCTTCGGTTTATTATCCTTCTGTTGGTTATTATGACATGAACGATCCGTGCCTTGTTGAATATCATTGCCAAATAATGAAAATGGCAGGGATTGGCGGCATTATATTTGATTTAGGCAAGTACAGCGGGGATATGTCGAAAGTTAGAGTCATGACAAACTATTTAAATATTATGGCTCAATATAATTTGAAGTCAGTTGTTTGTTATGAAGACAGATCACATTGGGAAACTAATGGGATAACAAGAACTGTGGCTGTAAATAGAGCTTATGGCGATATGAATAACTGGCTTGCGTTATTTATTAATTCAGGGACACAATATTTTGTTTCAGGCTCACGACCTTTATTTTTTATGTTCAGTTATGGCAATGACAAGATTGATAATCCTGATAAGGAACTGAGTCTTTTGTATCCTGCTGAAATATCTTATTGGCTGAATACATTTTTTACTTCCGAAAACAGGCCTGTAATAATGAGACAATTCGGCCGTTGGTATGACGATGCTGCTTACAAAGGTGTTCTTAACGGAATTTATGAATGGCCGATGTTGTATGACGGAGGGGCTGAATGGTATCCGCCGTACGAACGTTCATGCAATTTACTACAAAATGACAATACGTTATCTGTCGCGAAAGATTACGGCCAGGCAGCGCTGAAAAATAATTCCGCAGATTTTCATATATCAGGTGTTTGGCCGGGATTCAATGATTTAGCTGTATGGGGATGGAGCGACGCACCTCGTTATATGCCAAGATATGATGGGCAGCTTTATGACCAGACATGGGATTGGGCAGTAGATAATAATTTGCCTGTTGTTCAAGTAGCTACCTGGAACGATTTTCCTGAATCAACTGTGATTGAACCTACAGTTGAGTTTGGGAATTTATATATTCAAAAAACTTTTTTAAGAGGCGCTGAATTTAAAAATATTCCTGTTGCTCCAATGCCGGATTTTAATGTTCCGATATGGATTTATAAAATTCGCGATATTACTACCGATTCGCAGGTGCTCGCGGATATGCAGACTGCCAGCGAGTATATCAAAACAGGTCAATATGAAGAGGCGAGTGATATTGTTTCTTTTTGGGCAAACTTTTTCGATATAGATTCTATAACTTATTGGACAGGGCCGGGTTCTCTGACTGCTTATCGGCCGGGGGATTATTCGCACGATAATAAAATTAATTTTAAAGATATTGCAATTATCGGCCAAAATTGGCAAAATAAATATCATATTAGAGATTTAAAATTAGTTGCTGATAATTGGCTCGAAAATTAATGAGATATGTATCAATTTTTTTGATATTCTTTTTTTCACTTGCAGTTTTCGCATCTGGTAAAGACTTTATTAAAAAACCAATTGTTGTAGCTCATTACATGTCATGGTATCAAACGCCTGAAATATCCGGTTCGTGGGGATTTTGGCAAGTAAATCGTCCAACAATCCCTGAAGAATATTGGCACTTTCCTGATAAAATTTTGCAAAACGGCTGTCGTGATATTTCTTCAGTTTATTATCCTGTCATCGGCCCTTATGATTCAGCAGATCCTGATTTATGCGAATATCATATACTTTTAGCAAAGCTGGCGGGCATTGATGCGTTTGTAGCAGATTGGTATGGGCCAGAAGCATCTGCGGAACATCCCTATGATAATATCGGTTTTTCTGCCATGAAGAAAGCGGCGGAAAAATTGAATTTTAAAGTTATGATTTGCTGGGAAGACCGTTCGATGTTTCCTCCAATTTCAGAAAAAGTTAAGAGCCGAAAGGAAGCAATAGAACGAGGAAAAGAAATTATAAAATATTTGCAGAAAGAATGGTTTAGTTCTAAAGCATATTTGAAAATTGGTAATCGTCCTGTTTTGACGAATTACGCGTGGAATGATCCCGGAACAGATATCAATCATCCGTGGCTAAGTTCAGAAGAATGGAACGAGATACTTAATTCAATAAACCCGCGTCCTATTTTTATTCATGATTGGCAAGGTCATAAAAAAAATAATGAATTTACAGGTTATGAATCTGTAATGCCGTGGGGCAGCGCTTATCATGGAGATCAGGACAGCGTTCCGGCGTTTTGGGAAAGAGCAGAAAAAGAAATTGAAACCAATAAAAACTTTTTGTTTCTTTCAGGAACTGTTCTGCCGGGATTTGATAATCGCGGCTGCGGCGGATGGGGCACTGATGGCGCGATAGGTTTCACATCAAGAAGAGAAGGCCAAAAATACCGTGCAACCTGGGAGGACAATATAAAACATAATCCAAAATTCATCCAGATAACTACATGGAATGATCTTAATGAAGGCGGAACGATCGAACCTGTCCAACCTTTGATTTTGCATGAGAAATATCAAGCACAGGGATATGGTTACAACGAACTTGAAACAACTGCTGAATATGTTAGTAGATTGAAAAACTATCCTTATAATAAAGAAGCGTTGCGTTTGCCTGCTGAAATATATATTGCCAAAAAGAGATTAAAAAAGATGTCATCTGCTCCATCTGCCTTTATGAATACTATCGAAAATGCAGAAAAATCATTGTTAAATGGCGACGTAAATAAAGCAAAAAAATATCTACAAAAGTCGAAAGAACAATTAAATGGTGCCTTAGTCCGATAACAAAGTATAATAGCATGGTCAATTTGCTATTCTATTGGCTATTCGATCCATGTAATATTGTTTTGTAAATATAGCAATTGCATAGACTTAATTGCAATTGCTTTTTTGTTTGCGCTTAAAAGTTCAATTCTTCAAAATATATTTGAACAAGTGTGGACAGATGTTATAATGTGTCCACAAATGTCTAAGGGCAAAGGTGTAATCAATGCAATTGACAGTTAGAGATGTCGCAAAATTATTAGCTGTTAGTGAAAAAACAGTATACAGATGGCTGGATCAACAGACTCTGCCCGCATATCGTGTAAATAATCAATATCGTTTTAATCGTGCAGAATTGCTCGAATGGGCAATGGCCAACAGGATAAATGTATCAAAAGAGCTTTTCAGTGAACCTGAATCGGCGGGTATGCCTTTGCTTGGTCTTGGCGAGGCCATCAAAAGCGGAGGAATATATTACCGAGTTGGGGGAAAAGATAAAGTTTCCGCGTTGCGATCCATAGTTGAGCTAATTCATCTTCCGCCTGAAGTGGATAAAGAATTTTTATTGAATGTCCTGCTTGCACGTGAAGAAATCGCTTCTACAGGTATTGGTGACGGCATTGCTATTCCGCATGTAAGAAATCCGATTGTGCTTCATGTTCCGCAACCAATGATATCGCTTTGTTTTATGGAAGAACCTATCGATTTTAAAGCGATTGACGGTAAACCGGTATATTGCTTATTTACGATAATAAGCCCAACTGCTCGGGCACATCTTCACTTGTTATCACGATTGAGTTTTATGCTGCAGGATGCAAGTTTAAAGAATTTAATAAAAAATCAGGATACCAGAGAGAACATTTTTGCTCATATATCCCGCATCGAATCCGAACTTGACAATATTAATGCTACTGCGACCAATCAACAGGAGACGACATAAATGCCAACGTTTCTAGCCGGTATGTGCATCATTGCACTAGCCGGTTTTCTTTCATTATTTATAAAAAATGAGAAATATTGTGTAAAGTTTGGCGCAGCGGGTGTAATTCTAGGCTCAATCATCGCTTTAATTCCTACTGTAAAGGTTTTACTTTTCTGCAATCCAATTTCCTTAGCAATTCCTTGGCATGTGCCTTTCGGCGAGTTTTATGTTGAGATTGACAGTATTTCGTCTTTGTTTTTACTTCCGGTTTTAGCGGTTAGTTCTATTATTTCAATATATGCGTGTGGTTATATGACCGCATATAAAGACCGAAGATTAGGCATGCCTACATTTTTCTTTAATATGCTTGTTTGCGGAATGGCTATGGTAGTTGTCTCACGCAATAGTATATTATTTCTTGTGTCATGGGAAATTATGTCGCTTGCTTCGTATTTTCTTGTTACTTTCGATGATGAGCATGAATCAGTTCGGCAGGCAGGATGGATTTACATAATTGCGACTCATATCGGAACGGCTTTTCTACTAACCTTCTTTATTTTACTAGGCAAATACAGCGGTTCTGAAAATTTTGATTATCCAGGCATTTTTAACAATGCCGGGCCATTTGGCACATCGATACTTTTTATTCTCGCACTGATAGGTTTTGGAACAAAAGCAGGTATTATGCCATTGCATGTCTGGCTTCCCGAAGCACATCCAGCGGCGCCGAGCCATGTGTCAGCGATAATGTCCGGCGTAATGATTAAAATGGGTATCTACGGAATTATTCGAACCATCTATATCTTGCCGGGTATCGAAGCGTGGTGGGGTTGGCTGTTAATCGGATCAGGTGCGATTACAGGAATTCTCGGTGTATTGTTTGCATTGGCACAGCACGATATAAAACGAATGCTCGCGTATTCGAGTGTTGAAAATATTGGTATCATTCTAATTGGAATCGGGCTTGGTGTTATTGGCATCGCCAGAGGTTCGCAGATTCTGGCTATTTTTGGATTTGCCGGTGCGATACTGCATGTGATAAATCATTCGATTTTTAAAAGTTTGTTGTTTATGGGTGCCGGTGCTGTTTTGCATTCAACAGGCACAAGGTATATGGATTTATTGGGCGGTTTAATAAAGCGCATGCCGAAAACTGCCGGTGCGTTTGTGATTGGTACAATCGCTATATGTGGGTTGCCGCCTTTTAACGGGTTTATTGGCGAATTCATTTTATATTATGCTTCATTTTTCGGAGCCGTGACGGATGGACTTGAGTTAGTTGTAACGACAGTCAGTTCAATTGCGTCTCTTGCGGTCATAGGCGGGTTTGCTTTAGCCGCGTTTAGCAAAGTATTCGGAATTGTTTTCCTGGGTGAGCCTCGCACAATAAAAGCATCCGAAGCACACGAAGTAAATGGTCAGATGCGGTTTGCGATGTGGATATTGGCGGCATTGTGCATAATCCTGGGTTTGGCCGCACCTTTAATTTTACCAGTCATTATTTCAGCGGTATCCGGGATAAGTTCCTTAGATAATGATCAGATTGCAACGCATATAGATAATTTGCAAAAAGTGCTTGGCTTTATTTCGATAGCTTCCATTATATTTATAATTCTTGCAGGGGCACTTCTGTTACTTCGAAGAAAATTATTGGCTAAGCATACTGTCGCACAAACTTCTACATGGGATTGCGGGTACATCGGGAGCAGCTCTCGAATGCAATATACTTCATCTTCATTTTCGCAGCCGATTGTGGATATGTTCAAAAGCGTGTTATTCAGCAAAAGCAAGAAGGTACAAATCAAGCAGCTTTTTCCGCAGCAGGCTCAATTTGAATCGCATACTCCTGACGTAAGCAGTGAATATTTATACCGGCCGATATTTAAATGGGTTGATGTGATTATAAGCAAAATGCGATGGGTGCAATACGGCGTTGTACAAATGTATGTGCTTTATATAGCGATTACTTTGATTATTCTTTTGATATGGAAACTGCGATGACGGAATTAATATTAAAAGTAATCCAACCTTTAGCGGCTTTGCTGCTTGCGCCAATGCTGCTGGGGATAATTAATAGAGTAAAAGCCAAGTTTGCGGGCAGAAAAGGCCAGCCGATTTTACAGACGTATTATGATCTTTGGCGATTGTTTCATAAAGGCGCAGTCTATAGTAATACAACATCGTGGATTTTCAGGGTTGCCCCAATAATATGTTTTGCGGCAATTATTTTGACACTAATGATTGTTCCGCTTGCCGGAGGTAATCGGAGCGTTTTCAGCTTTAGCGGCGACTTGATTTTAGCTGCTTATTTTCTCGGCCTGATGCGATTTTTCATTGTGATTGGAGCTTTGGATACCGGTTCGAGTTTTGAAGGAATGGGCTCAAGCAGGGAAGTGCATTTTTCGGCGCTGGCTGAACCTGCGTTGTTTATCGCTTTGGCGGCGATGGCAAGGCAAACTTCAAGTATTTCTTTCAGCGGGATTTTTTCTGCTGTTACACCGCACATGTGGGCAGGCGGTTGTGCAACGATACTTCTTGCCTCGGCAGCGATGATAATTGTACTTGTAACAGAGAACGCGAGGATTCCGGTTGATGATCCTAATACGCATCTTGAATTAACTATGATTCACGAAGTAATGGTGCTGGATAACAGCGGACCGGACTTTGGTTTTATTCTTTATGGCGCAGCGATTAAGCTTTGGATTTTCGCATCTATATTGACAGGTATACTTTTGCCGATCAATGGTTTGCCTTTCATTATTTCTATACCTTTGTCGATAATTTCAATTTTTATTGTTTCAATAATCGTCGGCGTTATCGAATCATCGATAGCGCGTTTGCGTTTGATAAGTGTTCCTAATTTGCTTTTAACCGCGATTTCATTGGCGATATTATCGCTTGTTTTCGCATTGAGGAGTTAAGCTGTGTGGACTGATATCGTCATGGTATTGCTTATACTCACGAATATGGTTGTGCTTGGCACCAGCCGATTGCGTGCTTGTATAAGAATAGTCGCTACACAGGGAGTAGCTTTAGGTGTACTTCCTTTGCTGATACATAGTATTGAAACACACATTCTTATATTTTCAATTATAAGTATAATTCTTAAAGGCGTGGTTTTTCCATACATGCTTTTGAGAACTTTAAGGCAATTAAATGTCTGGCGTGAAGACGATCCTTATGTCGGTTATGGAATGTCGCTTCTTGCCGGGCCGATTACACTTGCATTTTCATATTGGGTAAGTACAAGATTGCCGATGCCGTTCAGTATTCATTCGCCAATGCTTATTCCTGTAGCGTTTTTTACTTTGATTGTCGGGCTGTTTTTGATTGTAAGCAGGAAAAAAGCTTTAACACAGGTACTTGGCTATCTTGTTCTCGAGAATGGTATCTATGCTTTCGGCATGGCAATCGCAAACCAGCAGCCTATGCTGATTGAACTTGGGACTTTGCTGGATGTTTTCGTAGGTGTGTTTGTAATGGGCATTGCCATATTCCATATCAGCAGACAATTTGATCATATCGATACTGACCAGTTGAGCGCGTTGAGGGACTAACATGATTTGGGCACTAATCTTAATTCCATTTTCAGCTTCTTTATTGAGCCTCCTTATCCGCGACGATAAGCTTCGAAGAGGTCTTCTTGTCGGTTCAGCGATTTGTCATTCAATCATCATGGCACTAAGCTGGGCGCAAACATTCATACCGATATTGGGCGGATTTTTCGCCGTTGATTTAATCGCACAATTATTTTTGAGTATCGCGAGCATTTTGTTTTTAATGACATCTTTCTATGCTGTCGGGTATCTCAAAACAGAAAAGCATGAGAACAAAAAAGATTTCCTGGAAAATCGATTGTTCAATAATGCCCCGGAAGCGGTATTTACCGCATGTTTGCTGATGTTTCTTGCGATGATGACAATGGTGGTTACCAGCCAGCATTTTGGCATTTTATGGGTAACTATGGAAGCCACAACTCTTGTAACTGCGCCGCTGATTTATTTTCATCGCCATCACCGCTCTCTTGAAGCAACGTGGAAATATTTGCTTATATGTTCGGTTGGTATCGCTGTTTCATTGCTGGGCAATTTTTTTCTGGCGATTGCCGCGTCATCACATAATGGAGTATCTATTCCTCTAATGCGAGGCGAACTTATTGCGCGAGGTTCAGAGTTATGGACGCCGTGGGTCAAAGTCGCTTTTATTTTCTTTCTTGTCGGTTACGGTACAAAGATGGGTCTTGCTCCGCTTCATACGTGGCTGCCTGATGCTCATTCTGAAGCTCCTTCGCTGGTGTCGGCTCTTCTTTCAGGCGCTTTGCTTAATTGTGCTTTTGTCGGAATTTTGCGTGCCTTTGAAGTTACTGCCGCAGCAGGGCAGCTTGTGTTTGCGCAGGATCTTCTTGTTCTATTTGGATTGGTATCGATGCTTTTTGCCGCAGTTTTCATTATCGGTCAGGCCGAGTATAAGAGAATGCTGGCATATTCAAGTGTCGAGCATATGGGCATTTTAGCGCTTGGTGTCGGGCTTGGCGGTTCAGCGGTTTACGGTTCAATGTTTCATGCGATAAATCATTCACTGACAAAAACAGCCTTGTTCTTAATTGCGGGCAATATCCTGGCGATCTATAAAACGAAAATAGCCGCGGATGTAAGAGGAATGTTGTCATCTATTCCGGCATCCGGCATTTTCTGGATGGCGGGCATACTTGCGATCACAGGTTTTCCACCATTTGGTATTTTCTTAAGTGAATTTATGATTTTAAGAGCGGGTATCCAACAAGGGCGGTATTTTATCGCAGCGGTGTATCTGATTTTACTTGCGATTATTTTCATAGGTATTTCCGCTATCGCTTTGAGAATGGCACAAGGCAGAAATACCAGGCCTTTAGATGTAAAGGTTGAACGGAGATCGTCGATAATGCCTTCCGCTATTCTTATTTTTACAACGCTGGTGCTTGGAATTTATATTCCTCCACATTTGAATAATGCTTTACATGTCATTGCTAATTTGCTTGGAGGTAACTAATGGGCCGACAATTGTTAGCAATTTATAATTGTAATTCCGCCGATATCTCAGCGGTACCGCGATTATCAATAAATGATTTTCGGAATACTATCATCAGTAAAGTTGATGAAAACCTTCGGATAGTATCTTTATTTGGGGTTCCGCAAACTGATGAAATAATACAATTAATTGTGGTATTGGCAGATGACAGGCAGGGAATTTTGTATTTGACTTCGGCAGAAGTTGCGGGCAGTTATCAATCACTAACGCCTGATTGTCCGCAGGCACACTGGTTCGAACGTGAAATAGCCGAGCAGTACGGAATAATTCCGCAAGGCCATCCATGGCTAAAACCAATTCGTTTTCACAATTCTTATACAAGCAAAGATGCGTGGAATCGTTCTTCAGATATGATTCGGCCGGGGATAACGGATTTCTTCCGTGTAGAAGGGAAAGAGATTCATGAAGTTTCTGTAGGCCCTGTCCATGCGGGCATTATCGAGCCGGGACATTTTCGATTTCAGTGTAACGGTGAGAATGTTCTGCATTTGGAAATATCTTTAGGTTATCAACATCGAGGCATAGAACGGCAGATGAAAGGTGCAGCGTGCAATCGCTGGTTGCAATATATGCAAACTGCTGCCGGTGACACGACTATCGGCCATACTTTAGCACATTGCAGTGTTTTGGAAGCATTGGCCGGGTGCTCTATTCCTGTCAGGGCACAAGTACTGCGCGGCATAGCACTTGAATTGGAACGACTTGCGAATCATACAGGCGATCTTGGTGCGCTGGCAGGTGATATAGGCTATTTGCCTACATCGTCTTTCTGCGGCAGAATTCGAGGCGATTTCCTCAATATGACTGCGATACTTTGCGGTAATCGTTTCGGCAGGAATTTTCTCAAGCCCGGCGGAACCATATATGATTTGGATTCAAAACACATTGATGATTTAAGATTACGGCTGAAAGCCGGTTTAAAGGATGTCGAAAACGCGGCAAATTGTCTTTGGACAACACCTACTGTTCTAAGCAGGTTCGAAGATACTGGGGTACTTGCGAAAGAAACAGCGAAGGAATTGGGACTTGTCGGCCCTGCGGCACGTGCTTGCGGTCTTGATTATGATTGCCGATATAATTTTGCAAGCGGAATTTACCAGTTCCAGCAGGTACCGGTTGCGACATGGCATAGCGGTGATGTTTTCGCAAGGGCATACGTTCGTTGGCTTGAAATACAGCATTCTGCGGAATTTATTTTGAATCAGCTTGATACAATTCCTGATGGCTCTATATCTGTAAATACAAAGCAAATCACTGCTGATAAAATCGCTATCGCAATGACTGAAGGATGGCGTGGAGAAATCTGCCATATTGCGTTGACAAACTCAAAGGGTGAAATTTCGCATTATAAAGTTGTTGATCCTTCATTCCATAACTGGATGGGACTTGCTGTTGTTTTGAGAAATCAGCAGATTTCGGATTTCCCTTTGTGTAATAAAAGTTTTAATCTTTCTTACTGCGGACACGATCTGTGAGATTAATATGATAAAAGCGCTTATATCCAGAATCAAACAAGGCTATCGCACATATCCATTTCCTGCCAAGGAACCGGTTCTGCCGGAACGATTTAAAGGCAGGCCAATTATACATAATGATAAATGCGACAATTGCCGCAAGTGCAGTGTTGCTTGCCCGGTTAATGCGATTATATTTGAGAATGCAGGCATAACCATTGATTTGGGAAAGTGCGTTTTTTGCGGTCAATGCCAGGAGGTATGTTCTAAAGGTTGTATTGAATTTTCTAAAGATTACAGACTTGCTGCAACTGACAGGCAGGATTTGCTAGTTAATGAAAAAGAGCGAAAACTGGCTGCTGCTTTAAATAAGGAAAGCCAAAAGATTTTCGGGCATTCGCTTAAACTTCGCCAGGTTAGCGCGGGCGGTTGTAACGCGTGTGAAGCAGATACTAATGTTTTGGGTACATTGGTTTTTGATCTTGGCCGGTTTGGAATTCAATTCGTAGCTTCTCCTCGCCATGCAGATGGAATCCTTGTTACAGGCCCGGTAACAAATAATATGAAAGAAGCTTTGCGAAAGACCTATGATGCTGTTCCTGCGCCGAAGTTTGTTATAGCTGTTGGCGCTTGTGCAATTTCAGGAGGCATTTATAATGGACATTCGGAAGTAAACAATGGAGTGAACGACATAAAAATCGATTTATATATTCCCGGCTGTCCGCCTCATCCGTATACAATTTTAGATGGCCTGATTACTTTCCTTGGGCGTCGTTCTTAAAGACTTATTTTAACATTGTGGCACATGATTGGATGAGATAGTTAAATTCTTATATACATTCAATCAGTCTAATTTATCTCGCATACACTTTTAAGCATTTTCTTTACCGGATCCAAAATTAATATGCCTTCAAACAGTGTTGTTATATTGTCTAATTCTAAACTGTGATTTCCGCTTCCTGCTTTGCTGCCTGAAATTCCGAAACCAGTCTCTGGTCATTCTCTTCATCGATCAGTTTTTCAGCTTCTTCGAAAATATCACCTTCCTCTTCATTAATATGATGTTTAAGCAATTCTGCTATAACTGACAAAATCGGTTTCCATTGCTCATCGCCTACATCCTTTGAATCTAAATCAGGCATAGCCAGCCGCACTGTCCTGTGCTCTTCAAGTGCTTCAAAAGCCATTTCTTTCATATCATCATGTTGAAGTAGAAATTTGTAAAAAGTATTCTCTTCGCCGTACATGTGCTGCATAATTTCTTTTTTAAATTTTGTATATGCCTGCTCACGTGTTTTTTTCGCCCGCTCACTCGAACTTTCCATTTTTTCCAGTAAATCCAGAACAACCTTGTGATCTTTTTTCAAAGTGTCAAATATTTCCATACTATGCTCCTTATAAATTTCAATTAGTATTTACCTGCTGTCTTTTCCCAAATTCTTGCCTCAAGAGCGCCTTCGATATAGCTCAAATGTTCCTGTTCATCCCTGTAATTGCTTTCAACTGTCGCGATTACGTAAGTTTCCATCGCAAGGTCTTCAACTGCCTGGTTGTATTTTTTATTTGTAAGCATTTCATTTGTTTTCATTGCTTTCAGAGCGCCTTCATCTCCCGTTACGCTTCGCAGGGATGTAAAACCTTCGATAAAAAATCCTTTAAAATCTTTCGACATCTCAGGCGATTCTTCACCATTAAGGCGAAGGATTCGCGATAAATTTTCTATATGCTGCTGATGGTCTCGCATATATTTATTCAAAGTTTCAGAAATATGCGGATTCTCAATATGCTCGAGAGCCTGCGAATAAGCCGCCGCAGTGTCAATATCCAATTGTATCAACGATTTGAGTGTATCTACCGTTTTTGAGTTCATAAATTTACCTTTCTATTTTGAACTGCCGGAACTTTTTGATTTCCATTTGCTTTCCCTCTTTCTCGTTTTTATATAAAAAACGATGGTTTGTAGATATTAGAATAAACCTGATTCAACTCTAGGAAATTAATGTATTTGTACACTTTATTTATACCAATAAATTTATGATAGGCTTTTAGGGAATAACTCTGATTGCCCCTTTTTTTGCACAAATTACAATCCGGTCTGTTTCAAAGATAAATTATTAATCTTAAGGAGTCTATTATGAAGTTTTTGAAAATTGTTTTTGTATTAACGCTCTGTTCCGCTGTTTTTGCTCAAACAAGCGGTAGCCAGGGATCATCATCAGGCAGTATGTCGCAAAGCAGCACTGCAGGCCCAAGTCAGATTATCAGCTGCAAAGATCTTATGGGAACAGAGGTAATGAGCAGCGATGGCCAAAAATGCGGCAAGATTAAAGAGGTCATTGGCGATAACAGCCAAAGCACCGCCAGGTACATCATAATCTCCGGCAGCAAATTGCACCCGGTTCCCTGGACAGCCACAACTGTGACTTCAAAAGAATCGAAAAAATCAACTGGCGAAACTGAACGTATGGATGCAAACGATGGCAAAAAGAAAATGAGTATGCCAAGTTGGCACAGAGGGGCTAAAGATACTGTCACACTGAATATCAGCAAAGAACAGTTCGATAGAGCGCCAACCATTGAAAATACGGATGTCGAACAATTCAGCAATACTTCATTGCAGCAGCAGATTGACAGCTTCTATTCAACATCTTCTTCTGGAATGTCCGGTTCCTCCAGCTCAATGTCCGGCTCAACTAATTTTGTAAAACTTTCAGATACAATCGGCCTGAAAGTTAAAGATGCTCAAAATGAGCATATCGGAAAAATTAAAGATGTGGCTATCGATTCTCAAAAAGGCAATCTTGCTTTTGGTCTTGTAAGTTATGGCGGCACCATGAGCGGAAAAATTGCTGCAGTTCCGTGGAAAGCTCTTACAATTAACACTGAAGAAAAATTTGCCAGCCTTGATGCAACTACTGATAAGCTTGATACAGTTGTTTTGGAAGGTGGCGACATAAGCAGGCTTTCTAATAAACAATTTGCAAACAGAGTGTACGAGTCCTTCGGCGAACAGCCTTATTGGGGTGTATATGGCTATGAACCAGGCCAGGAACAACAGCAGAAAAAACCATATGATGCAAATAAACCGATGAGGGATGTCAATGATGCAAATAGAGGTATGAATAAAGGAAGCGAAATTTAAATTTGTTTTAAAATAAGATGAGTTAGTAGTTACGCTTTCCTTTATTAAGGTGACAGGGCCTGTAAAAAAAGGCCCTGTCATTTATCTGAGTTAGTAATAGAGTTATGCTTTTCGTCTTTTGCTGACTTATTAAGCAACTTCAAAACAGGTTTTTGAATAAAAACAATATCGGCCTTAAGGCCGTATCAATAATTTTAATTTTAATTTTTAAACTGACCATTGGTCAGTTTGAGTAATGAGGTAACATAATGGGACTTTTAACCTGGGCTGTGATTTTTCTTATTGTAGCGATTGTAGCTGCTGTTTTTGGTTTTGGCGGCATTGCCTCTACAGCCGCGGGTATAGCACGACTTTTGTTTTTCATCTTCGTCGTAATATTTATCATCTTTTTGATTATGGGTCTGCTTGGCGGCAGGGGAGCTTCGCCTATTTAATTTTTTTAGCGGGAGTCTGCAATGTGTGAATCTATTCCAAAAACAGAATTCCGGGTTGAGTCTCGTACCAATCCCGAAATAAATGAAAAATTAAGAAGAGATATCGAGGCTAGGATTTTATATTTCTCACAAAGAATTGAAAATATCGAACAGCGCCTTAAAGAGCTTGATAGTGAATGGGACATTGAGCGTGTTTTAGAAACACAGGCCTCTGGTCTTTGCATCTTAGGAACGGTTCTCGGCATAACAATCAATCGAAAATGGTTATTACTGCCTGCAGTTGTTGCAGGTTTCTTCATGCAGCATGCTCTGACTGGCTGGTGTCCGCCTGTACCTGTCTTCCGCAGATTTGGTGTCCGAACCATGCGTGAGATAAATCAGGAGCGTTATGCCCTCAAAGCCTTAAGAGGGGATTTTGATGGTATCAATTCCAGGAGTGATGAGTCCCCGCAGGCAAAAGCATCCAAAGCATTCGAATCCTGTCAGATTTTATAATATTGCGCAAGTCCGATAATTTAAACCGGTTATTTGGATGATTATCGCTCGGTTTGACTTGTTTTTTCACCCATTTTTTGGTATAATACTGTCTTAGAAAATGGGGTCTGGAAGATGAAGCATAAAACCACGGTTTTTCTCATATTGTTGACAATCACAGGATTTGTATTTGCCGTAAATCCGAAGGTTGTTTTGGAAACCAATTATGGAAATATCGTCATTGAACTTTTCTACAATCAGGCTCCAAAAACTGTAGACAATTTCCTTGGATATGTTAATAGCGGATTTTATGAATATCTGCTGTTCCATCGCGTTGAAAAGAAAGATATTTTTATCATTCAGGGCGGTGGATTTTATTATTATAATTCCACACTCTACTATTGGCCTCCTGATCAGCCAGACATTATTAATGAAAGTTATAATGGTTTAAGCAATCTTCGCGGCACTATCGCTATGGCTCGAACGTCAGAACCCAATTCTGCCAATTCCCAATTCTATATTAATACAGCGGATAATATAGAACTCGATCGTGCCAATGCTGCTGACGGTTTCGGTTATTGTGTTTTTGGTCAGGTTATAGAAGGAATGGACGTTGTTGATGCTATTGCAAATAAACAAATTTGCTATTATTCTCCGCAAATCCCTAACATACCTTGCAATCCGCTTGCAGGAATATATACGGCTTATGCGCTGTCTTGTGATAGCCCTGATTGTGCTAATTATAATTCAGATAACAAGATTAACTTCCATGATTTCCGATTATTCTCATCAGAATGGATGCAGCAGGATTGTAATTCTTTAAACAATTTCTGCGGTCGAAAAGACCTTGATTACAGCGGAGAGTGTAATATTCGTGATCTTGCGATTTTTGCCCGCAACTGGCTTAACCTTTGACAGTTAAAACACTTTTTTATAAACTATTCAAATGAACCCTAATCAATCTGATAATAATAATTCCGAGCCTGTGCATAAACGCAGGGCCAGATATAGCGGTACGCATCCGAAGACTTTTGCACAGAAGTATAAGGAACATAATTTAGCCGCTCATCCTGAATTGCGCGATAAATTGCGTGCCAAGGGCAAAACGCCCGCCGGTTCGCATATACCTGTTCTGCTGCATGAAGTTATGGAATTTTTAAAACCCGCGCCCGGCCAAATTATCGCCGACTGCACTCTCGGTTTCGGCGGACATACGCGCCAGTTCAGCAAGCGGCTGGGCAGCACTGGTAAAATTTGCGCGTTCGATATGGATGGTGTGGAACTTGAAAAGACGCAGCACAGGCTGAAAGATATTCAAACGCAGATAAGCTTTTATCATAGTAATTTCGCCGGTATCGCAAACGCCCTGAAGAAAGAACAAATCGAAGGCTTTGATATTATTTTCGCGGACCTCGGCGTGTCGAGTATGCAGATTGATAATCCCGAGCGCGGCATAAGTTATAAAAATGAAGGCCCGCTGGATATGCGAATGGATAACAGGCTAAAACGCAGCGGCAGCGATTTGCTTAACACTTTAAGCGAAGAAGAGTTGGGCAAGGCGCTTTGGGAATTATCCGATGAACCTGACTATCCGCAAATTGCGCGAACGATTGTTGCGCAAAGAAGCGTGCAGCCGATTACTACGGTTTCGCAGCTTGTCAGACTTGTTTTTAATGTTAAAGGCCTGACAATGAATACATGGAAAAAGCAGCAGCGAAATTCTAAATTCGGTTCGCTGCATCCGGCCGCCAGAACTTTCCAGGCTCTGCGAATTCTCGTAAATGATGAGTTGGGGTCGCTTAAAGAGCTTTTAAGAGTTGCGCCGTATTGTTTGAAATCGGCAGGAAGATTAGGAATTATTAGTTTTCACAGCGGCGAAGACAGACTTGTAAAACAGTCATTTCGCGATGGTTTGGAAAGTGGAGTGTACAGCGAAATTTCAAAAAATGCGATTATGCCGAAGATTAAAGAAGTGGTATCGAATCCCCGCTGCGCATCAGCGAAATTCCGTTGGGCTGTTAGAGCGTAAAAGATTTTAAGAATAAAAAAAATCTAAACTTGCGCAAAAATAAAATCTACTTTAGTCCTCTATATACTATTTATTTTTTTCGTGTTAAAATATGAATTTTGCATGTAACTTTCCTGTTTTTTTTGTAGATTTATGCATCTTTTG
>JBDKUM010000220.1:0-1768 GCA_039679715.1 Phycisphaerales bacterium | reverse complement strand
TATGCTTCAGAAAGAAGTTTGGACATTTAGAGGTCTGACGACTGCATATGTTTTTTTCGTTATGCATTTACAAACACGAAAAGTTCTTTTAGCCAGAGCGACATTTTCTCCGACAAATCAATGGCTCCATCAACAAACGCGTCATGTCCTTTGGAACTGCGAAGAGCAGGGTGTTAAACCTCGTTTCTTTCTTCGTGACAATGATATGTTGTATCCGGAAGGTATGAATACTTTATTAAAAGCATCCGGCGTCGATACAATCAAAACGCCATTTCAGGCACCTAATGCAAATGCTTATGCAGAACGCTATGTTCTTAGCTGCAAAAGAGAATGTTTAAATCATTTATTGATATTCGGATTGAATCGATTACAGCATGTGGTTGATTGTTATACAGAGTATTTTAATGAGCACAGGCCACATCAAGGAATTGGCAATAGAATTCCAGCCGGGTACAATAAGTCTATGAAATCCCGCTTCAATTTTATGACAAAATTGAATGCCAAGAATATTATTTGCTATGACTTTCTTGGTGGACTTTTAAAAAGTTATAAAAGAGCTGCTTGATTTTTTTACAGTGGTGACAAGTTAAAATGGATGTAGCTATGAATTTTTGTACCAAACGAGTTCATATTTGGCAATAGCTGTTACAGTGCTACTGGATGAACTAAAGACAATCTTCATTTATGTTTTTTTAAGAATGTAAGAATATTATAACAAATGTTGTTACTCACCTTTTTGTAATGCTCTCATCTCCTGTAAGATTTCTCTCTCGCTCCAAAGATTTCTTATTAATAGAATATTTCCTAATCAATCCTAAAGCGAGTAGTGAGATTAAAGGACCTGAAAGTAGAGTAAAAGCGCATAATTTAAATGTTGCGGTAGAAGAGTTGCTTATAGGGTTGCCGGCTTCGAATCCAATAAAAACCAGAACATAGCCTGCAATAAACGAAGCAATTGACATTCCACTTTTTAAAACAAAGGTGAAAACTGCTGAATAACCGCCATCTTTTTGCTTGCCGGTTCGAATTTTACATAATTCGGAGATGTCTGCCATCATGGATATTGCTATAGGCATCATTATGCCATTTCCAAACCAATATGCTCCGTGAAGCAATACGAAAATAATAAAGGCTATTGGTATGACAGTATGAGCGACGACTAATGTTTGTCCAGGGTGCAAAATCTTTCCTAAAAACAAAATTGCAAGTAAGAGATTACACGATACACTCCACAAAACACCTGAAAATACTGCGCCTTTTTTATCCAGATGCCGAGTTAGAATCGAAACTGTAACTGCTCCAATTCCCATTCCTAACATCGTGGAGCCATGCGCAATAGATTTTTCTTTTCCACCTAACACCATAAAATGTTCGTAAAAAAACATTTGCAAATTACTTACCAAGGCTATGCCTATTACGACCATAAATGCAAAACCGAAGACCCATTTAGCTTGACCATCGGTAAAAATTTCTTTCATATTTACAAAAAAGGACAGATGCTTTTGTTTCACGGGTGTCGGAGAATTTACTAACTTTCGGAATGTGGTAGCAATGACAAATATAATGCATAACAATGCGGCAACTGAAAACCAAGTTCCCATGTGAACATAATTTTCTGCGACTTTTGTTGCACGAGTAACTTGTAAACGCCGGAGTAAAAGTGCGGCGGATGGCGGTTTAATTGTGCGGCACCGTGGTTATACTTACTCGTTACAAAACCTCCAGTCAAACATTTTTTAGCTCACATCTCATAACCCAGAGAGCAAGC
>JBDKUM010000219.1:0-13254 GCA_039679715.1 Phycisphaerales bacterium | reverse complement strand
CGTGATAATCAAATCAGGCTTTATTTTTCTCAAAAGCGTAATAAGATTTTTACGGTTTTCTATTGTTGCTTCAAGCCAGCCGTCAGGATTGTTTAAAACGATATATTCGATTCCAAGCCGCAGTGCGACCTTACGAGTTTCTAAATACCGCCTTTTTACAATATCTTCTTTGCTGAGCTGGTGATGGCCCGCTCCGCCGTCAGTCATTACAACGAAAGTAACCTTATGGCCTTTTTTCAAAAATTGCAATACACTTCCACCAGCGTACAATTCGCAATCATCAGCATGTGCGCCAATAACAACTATATTAAGTTTTTGATCATACATTAGAGAGCTTTACTTATTTCCATTTTGTTCATAGATTTATGTTTTACCGGTTTTTTAACAGCCATCTCAAAAAATCCTATTGCATCGAGATCTTTTTGCAGATCATCAAATTGTTTTGAAGTCAACGGCCTTACCGGCAATCTTGTGGGGCCACAATCCACACCGACAAGTTTCATTATCGATTTGCCTGCCTGCAATACTCCGTATTTCAGAAGTACATTGACAAGGTGGGCTGAACGGCTTTGAAGCGAACAAGCTTTTTCCATATTGCCAAGCCGGTACTGCTCAATTATATCGAAATATAGCGGAGCAGCATAATTGTATGTGCTTCCAATTGCGGCTTTTGTTCCGTAAGGCAGCGATGAAAGCAGGAGTTCATCTATTCCAAAAAGTATTTCATACCTGCCATCCTTGTAATTGCGGCAAAGACCATAATCCATCAAATCGCTGTGATTATATTTTATTCCAGCTAAGGTTTTGATTTTTTCCGATGCGAGTTTCAATACATCGAGCATCGAAAAACATACGCCGCTCATTATCGGCGTATGATAGGCATAAAAAGGAGTTTTCGGCGCACTATTGGCAATGCCTGCATAGAAATCAACAAGATCTTCCGGCGTTTTGGGTTTATAATAGCAAGGGGGCATCGCTGAAATGGCATAAACGCCAAATTTTTCAGCAGCTTCCGCCAGCATCTGCGCATCTTTAAGGCAGGTATGCCCGACATTGGCAATAACTTTAATTTCTGAGCCGGCGGCTTCCACCCATTTCTTCATTATATCAATACGCTCATTAACGGTCAGTGATAATCCCTCGCCGGTAGAGCCGCATATGTAAGCGGCAGAAATATTATTATTCATGAAAAGTTGAGCCTGTTGCTCTATTGCAGCCAGGTTGATTTCACAGTCTGCATGCATTGGCGTATGAGGTGCAGGTATTAAGCCTTCAAGATGATCTAATTTCATATATTTACCTTTCTGTTTTCATTTACTGTCAGAAAA
Organism: Phycisphaerales bacterium; assembly: GCA_039679715.1. Classification (GTDB taxonomy): domain Bacteria; phylum Planctomycetota; class Phycisphaerae; order Sedimentisphaerales; family UBA12454; genus UBA12454. Next base: position 11,926 of record JBDKUM010000219.1, on the reverse strand, counting down.
AAAATTTTGGCAGTATTAAAATAAAGATTATAACAATATACTTAAACAATAATTATACTTAATCAATTGTATTTTTTTGATTCATCGAGTACATAGTCAAGCCTTCAAGAGATTTGGTTTCTTTACTGAAGAGAAAACTTGACAAGTAGCCTACTATCACACAGGTCGCGGTTCCGATTCCGGAATACAGGAAAAAATGTACATTTGTAAATCGCTGAAGATAAAACAACACAGTCGCACTACAAAGAGCTCCAATAATCGCTCCCCTGCCGTTTGTGCGTGTGGTGAATATCCCGAGGACAAACAACCCGGCAAGACCGCCGCCAAATAAACCCAGAATTTCAAGGAAAATATCCCATAAAGAACCTATATTTGCACTTGCAAGCAATACAGCAGTTGCAGTTCCGAGCATTCCCAGGAACAGTGTGAGCCCTTTGCCTAATTTAAAACAAAAAGCATCCGAACTCGCAGGATTGAAACGCTTATAAAAATCTGTAACCAAGACAGTCGCAATGCTGTTCATACTGCTGGCGAGAGTAGATTGAGCAGCTGCAAAAATACCCGCCAATACAATACCCGAAAGACCGGCAGGAAGCTGTTGAACTATATAAATAGGAAATATCATATCAGTTTTCATTCCGGGAACAAGTTCGTTCGGATTATTTTTGTAAAAAACATATAAAGCTGTACCAACCAGAAAGAAAAGTAATGAAGCAGGCATTGAGACAATGGCATTGGTCCAAATTGCTTTTGCGGCTTTTTTCTCACTGCTTGTTGTCATATATCTCTGAACTACAGTGTAATCGGAAGTATAAGGCCCGAGTGTACCGAAAATACCGCCAAGAAAAACAACCCACACGACAGCAGTTGTGTAATCGCCGGACAAGTTGAACATTTGAAATTTATTATCCGCCGCTGCTGTAGTGAAAAAGGATGCAACTCCATTATCAAGGGAAAACATAATTAATCCGACCGGAATAATCGCCCCGACAAGCAGAACCACTGCCTGAAGAGTGTCGGTCCAGATTACGGCCTCAATGCCGCCCATATAAGTATAAATCGTACAAAGGACTCCCATAGTTATAATGCACGTATATACGTTTAAAGGGGTAACCGCAGCAAGTGCGATTGAAGGCAAAAATAGTACAATTGCCATTCTGCCAATCTGGAAAAAGACAAATATGACGCTGCCGATCAGACGAACTGCCACATTGAATCTCTTTTCCAAATACTCATAAGCAGTCGTTATATTTAATCTGCGAAAGAAAGGCAGATAAAGATAGATGATAACCGGAGCGAGCAATAAAATAGGAATATTCTGAAGCAAATACACCCAATCAGTTGCAAAAGATTTTGCAGGTATTGCCATGAAAGTAATAGAACTAAGCATTGTTGAAAAAATGCTAAGACCGGTTGCCCACCATGGAATCCGTCCGCCCCCAAGAAAATAATCCTTTGTCCCTTTGCCTCGTTTCGAGCACACATATCCTATGACTATGAGAGATGCTAAATAAACAATTATCATAGCGTAATCCAGCAACTTCAGAGAAGATCGGCTCGTATCAACACTCGCATTGCATATTGCAGGCGTTCTTGTACCCGGCCGGATTTCGCCTGATATAATGGTATAATTATTATTCCATACGACAGCAGGTGCGGTTACCTGCCCCAATTTTAGATTGCCGATCTTAGACCATGTGTTTGTGATTAAATGATACCCATAAATATCCCTGCTGAATCCGGGATGCTTATCTTTTAATTCCATAGTTTTTTCAGCATAAGTTCCAGTGTCGCCGCCTGCAATTATGAAATGACTTTGTCCCGAAGTAAATGCAGGCGATGGTGCCGCAGAGACAGGCACAGGAACATCGGCGATCTTCATCCATTTACCTCGAGCTCCGTTTATGCCTTTGGTATAACAGTAACCGTCCGTTAAATATTTTCGTTTTATAGAACCATCTTCAGCGGGATACAAACTGCATCCGCTAACAATGAAAAACGAATCATTTTGAACGGCTGCAACAGCTAATATTCTGCCAGTGCCTGGGAAAGGTTCAAGTTCCTGCCAGGTAGAATTCGGATTCGAAAGATCAAGCGACCAAAACTGATTACCCGCAAAGTTCGCATCAATTGTATACTGTCCTGCAGCCACATACAAAGTTTTATCAATTACCGCGGCAGCTAAATTAGAACAGGCAGAGGGGAGTGAAGGAAGGTCTTCGATTATAATTTTTTTATTAACCCAGTTTATTTTGAAAACATCATTGAAACATTGATTGGCATCATTGCCCCCTATACAGATAACGCTGTTAGAGTATGTTACAGAAGCTCCATAAGCAATCGGCCTTGGCAATTTACCTGCGGCAATCCAGTTAGAATCCGGCGATTCAAGTACATAGATATCATCGTACCAGGTTTTTTTTGCAAGTGGATTGAGCTGACCGTCAATAAATAAAGGTTCTGGAAAATTAGCGCCGCCTGCAACTATGAGCGCTCCGGTGCTTTCCCCCCCGAAAGCACCGGCTACTCCTAATTTTAGCGGCAATGGTTTATATTGTCCGCTTTTAATCCAATTCCGATGTTCGTTGTCGCAGTAAGCCGAGGCGGAAACCAATAAAGAAATAATTAAAACAAATTTCATTTTTTTGAAATTCAAAAAATTACCCATCCTATAGATAAATAATCTGCTACTCATAATACCCACTTCTGCCATCTGTTAACCAGTTCAGATCAAATTTTGCAAAAGCAATTGTTCTGAGATTTTTCCCCCATATAGGGCCTTCACTTTTTTCATATAAGCATCCTATGCTGCCGTCTTTTAGAACAGTCAAGCAGGAATATGCGCTTGGGCCTGTGTAAATAATTTTTTCGTAAGGCCAAGATTTACCATCATCGTAGCTTATTCTGACGGTCAAATGCGTTCTGCCTTTCGAACCGCTGCCCATTGTTGCTGGGTTGGAAAACAGCAGAATGGGCTTGTTTTGTGCTGTTGGTTTATAGCTTATTAAACTTGCCTGGCACTGCGGCTCTATCAAGTTATAATCATCTTCAACATCTGACCATGTTTGTCCGCCGTCACTGCTAACCGAAATTGCCCTGCATCTGGGACCTCGCAAGTTACGCATATTGAACATAATCGAACCATCGCTCAATTGTGCCAATTGACATTCGTTTGTATTCGGCGCTACGTCATTTCCGATGGTCCAGCTTTTTCCAAGATCGTCGCTAAAAATTGCGAATGAACTGCTCGGAGAGGGACCATGATTACAGGGAACAATGATGCGTCCTTCCAAAGTTTGAATTGCCGAGCCGGGGCCGAATGCGAATGAACTCCAGCTATTTTTTTTAGCCTGTGCGGTTATATTGCAGGGATCTGACCATTTCCTGCCATTATCATCACTATATATCACCCAGGCAGTTACTGTATTGCCGTCTATTCCGGGTTCTACTTTAGATTCGTTGTATCCTGCCGGTGTTCGATTAAAGAAAAGGAAAATTCTTCCTGTTGTTCTTTCTACAAGAGAGGTGGGATTAGTAACAGAGCCTAGCTCTCCGTCTGCCAGCAGTTTCAATTGGCTCCATGTATTGCCATTATCATTGCTGTATTTCATTACCATATCGGTAGGACTGCAATCGGCTGTGCTTTCTTTTCTTGCTTCGCAAAATGCCAGAACGGTACCATCTTTAGCCGTTGTTACGCTTGGTATTCTAAACCCGAATATACCTTCCTGACCGTTTGCAAAAACAGTTCGCTCCTGAAAACTGCCGCCAGAGTTCGCGTAAACGTTAACTGTAATAAAAAGTATATAGAGAATATTTAAATAATTTTTCAAGTTATGCTCCTGAATTTATTTTGCGAGATAACTGACAATTTTTAATTAAATTTTTCAGGAATCAAAGCAATCAACATTCCTGATTCTATTACCATTTTTTGTTGAATCATTTTTCTAACATCCACTCGCTCGACATGACCATCCAGGTAACCGGCTGCAATTTGAAGCCCCTGCAGATATTTCAAATGATCCTGGTAACCGTAATCTGTTTTTTGATAAAAGAACGGATCATTAGAGGCAATACTTGCTCCTTTTATCGAATGAGGAAACTGCCACGAAGTAGGCGCATTTGGCAACCCATGAAAAACCGCATCAGAAACAATTAAAGAATTTTTGCTTTTGCCGGGAGCCGAAAAAGTCTTTTTGCTGTTTAGTCTTTTGTTAACTTCAAAACCTTCATAATTCCACAAGAACCAGTATGATGCGTTTTGAAAATCGCTTTGCCCCGATCTGTACAATTCCTGATAAGTATCTAATTTGCCTGTAAAGACATTTTGCATTCTGAAGTCTGGTTTCCATCTCGATAATGGACAATTAAATACCCCTGAATCGGGCATATACGAACCGAGAATTTTATACATGCTGCCTCCTGCAAAACCAATGGGAGCTGCTTTTGTATGATAGTTTATTCTCGAAGGCATCGTCCAGAAAACTTGTGAACCATTTTTCCAGCCTTGTATTGAAGGGGGCAGTTTTGTATCATTATTCGCCTGATATGCGTTGACCCCGAGAACTGTTTGATGCTGATTATTCGAGCAAAGGATCATTCTTGCCTGAACTCTTGCTTTTTGCAGCGTAGGCATCAGTATTGCCAATAACATGGCAATAATAGAAATAACAACCAATAACTCAACAAGCGTAAATGCTTTATACATTCCATTTTTCATAAAAGCCCCCATTAATTTGAAGTGAGCCACGAATAATTAAATCTTGAAAACGATATTTTTTCTGAAGAAAATGATAGACTTCCATTTTCAAACAGACATCCGACAGAATTATCTTTCAAAACAGTCAGAGACGAATAACCAGACGGCCCAGAATTGAGCAGCTTGGATACATTCCAGTTTTGCCCGTCATCATAGCTGGCTTTGATTGTAAGTTTGATACGCTGATTTAAATCGGCAGGATTCGAAAACAGCAAAATCGAGGAATTTCCAGTTTTATAACTAAGTAGACTTGCCATACAATGAGGTTCGATAAGTTCAGTCTCAATCTGCACAGGTGTCCAATTGATGCCGTAATCACTTGTAATGCTGAATTTTCTATACCCTGCTTCTTCATAAGCTGACCTGATATCCATGCGTATGTTTCCATTAGACAGTTCGGCAATCTGGCATTCAATTCCCTTTGGCAAATCAGTTATCATGCCCGGACTCCGCTGCCAGGTAGCACCATGATCATCGCTGTAATAAATGAAATTTCCCGAAGAGTTATGCGCAGGAATTACAAGTCTTCCTTTGTTTACCCCTTGTTCGAGTTGAATTCCTATTCCGGGCCCTGAGACAAGACCATACCATGCAGGCGATTTTATCTGGGGCGACAAATCGATTGGAGAAGACCACGATGCCCCATCATCATCGCTGAACATTGTGTATGTAAGACAAGATGGATATGCCAAACCAGGTACCGGGTTTGTCAGCCATGTCGAAGGAAAAACTTCATAAAACAGCCAAACTCTTCCAGTTTCTTTATCAACCACAGTCGTTGGATCACACGCCGCGTCATCTCCAACATCAATCAGCGTAGTTGCCGGCTGCCATGTTTTTCCCTGGTCGGAGCTGCGTCTTAGTACAATTTTTGTAGGACTAAGGTCGGCAGAGCTTATTTTTCTTGCTTCAGCAAAAGCCAGTATTGTTCCATTAGGACTTACATTCATTGAAGGAATACGATAAGTATGAATACCATCCATCCCCTGCCAGAAAACATCTGTTTTATCCGGCACTAAAATAGAATAAGGCGCACATTCCGGATTTTTGGGATCGGTGCATACCAGCCAATATTCTGCAAGTACCGCAAAATCGCCGAAATCAATTTTGCAATCTTTGTTTAAATCTACAACTGGGTAACCTACAACATCATAACCACACTCATAATCAAGTGCATATTTTTCCAGAAGGTATTTTTCTATGTTTGAGCGGTCACTGGCAGATAAAGCGTTGCTGTAGATTAGCATTTCGGAAATATATCCTTCGAGCGCGTTACCTGAAAGGCCCGCATGTATTCCGAGTGTCAATCCCCCCAGAGATTTGACACCCCCGCTTGCGGCAGCAGCTAATTTTCCATTTATGTAATGAGTAGAATCACTGCCGTTAAATACTATCGTGTGAAGCAAAAATTTATTATACACTACAGGAGACGAATAAAATTGAAGACCTCCATTGATTGCCCACAATCTTTCTGAACCGACCAGATTGGAAGCGAGCAGATTGCGGCTGTTTATATTTGCCGAATCGAATATATAATCTGTTACATTGCTATTCTGCTGGCAAACAATAAAAATTGTCACAGGCTGACTTAAAACCCCAAACCTTGCCTCAGGGCTTTGTATACCTTTTGAATTATTAAATCTTACTGCTGGTTTTGAATTAATAATATCAGCTTTAAATGTCGGATTTGTGCCTGAAGTTCCTACTATCACATCGAGATCGCGGTTTGAGTTTCCAAGATGATTAATCCATTTAGCAACGCTGTCATTGTTTTCCGCCGTTGAGCCGTCAGCTTCCAAAACCCCGTCATCCGCCCTATACCATGCGTAAAAATCAGAAAAATCAGACGCTGGCTGATCGTTAACAATGATCGGAACGGCGGAACAAAAACCGCTCATAATTATAAGTAAGATTGTGTAGCGTAATAACTGCATTATAAACCATTATTGTAAAACTTGAGCCAACGAGCAGCCGTTTGGAAGCTGCCCGCGGCCGTTAACTGTTTCTAGTTTGAAGAACATTCATCCCGACCAGGGTCAGTGCATTGAAGCCACTTACCTGCAATTTCTGCCAAATCACCAAAATTAATCTGGCAATCCCTATTTAAATCTTCGGGCATGTACGTGGTATAAGCTGCACCGCATGTCGGGGATATTCCATATTTTCCAAAAATTGCGTTTTCGACAGATTCTCTTGATTGATCGTCCAAAGCTCCGCTATAAATCTGAACCTCCGCAATTTTGCCGTTCATAAAATTTGCGGTTAAATCGAATCTTGATCCAAGTGTCAATCCACTCATTGGCGAACTGCCGGCAAGTCCCATTCCGCCGTAATAACCGTCAACATAAAGTTCCGTCCAGAAATTATCGAATATGCATACGAAGATTTGCCACATATTCTGATCAGCCTTGATCAAATCAATGTTATAATTACCGCCGAACACTCTGTTAACACCTGAACCTACTGCAAGAAGATTTCGCTCCGTTGCAGTTGCTCCGTCAAAAATGTAAGGAGAGTTCAAGAGATTGTTCCGTTTCGCTACAACTACCATCGTCATAGGTTGACCCAGCCATTTTTGTGAATCTGCTTCAATATACTGCAGATAAGCGTCCCCATCGAAAGCTGCTACATTAGATGAAGCAGCAGGAAACGCTTCACTTTCTGCCGCAGGTCTTTGCTCAACTACGGCAGATCCCTGTAAATCCCAATCTCCGACTAAATCGTTCCATCCCGTAACACTGCCGCTGTTTATAACCATACTGCTGCTGTCATATTTATGTGCGAGAATTCCACTGGTACGATTTTTCCGAATATTGTATTTCAATGAAAGATACTGCTCGATAGATCCTCTTTCAGCGTCAGTTAGCGCTCCCGCATAAACCATAAATTCAGCAATTGCACCGTCAAGAGCATTCCCTGCTGTATTATTATGGATACCGAGAATCAATCCGCCAAGAGGCTTTGTATTGCCTGCATCTCCGGCTTTCCAAAGCAGCCCGTTGATAAAATGATATGAATTTGCGCCATTAATTTTTATAGCATGAACGCTGAAGCTGTCCTGTACGACCGGGCCTGATGTAACCTGAAGCCCCCCATTGAAAACATACGCTGAACTTGCAGAGGCAAGCAGCATACGTTTAGTCGAATTTGCGCCATCAAATACATAATCGGCCTGTGTCCTCGCATCGTTTCGGCACACGATGAAAAATGTCGCAGGTTGAGCTAATTCGCCCCAGAAAGCTTCTACCGCGCGAATACCCATACCATTATTGAAATTTATAATCGATTTGCCGTTTAACGCATTAGTCTCATATATCATTGCCGGACCTACACCGACTGGATTGTTTAGATCGCGATCAGTATTACCCAGAGCATTTGCCCAGTTGCCTACTTCGGAACCGTTTACAGCTGCTGCCCCGCCGATGTCCTTAACGCCAAAATCCGCTTTATACCATGCATAAAAACCTGCGTAGGCAGGATCAGGCTCGCCATTTGGTAATACTATGGCTAAACTTGAAACAGAAAATACCATAACAAACAATACAATGCTTGAAATTCTGATAAACATAACTACCCCCTTGCACAAAAATTATTTGCGTTTGAATAATGTTACTAAACCCAGCCCAAAGAGCGCAATTGTTGCCGGCTCCGGTACGTATTTGTTATAAAGATAAGACTCGACTGAATCACGGTCTGTATTTTCTAATGCAGTGTTATAGATCAAAATCTCGGCAATATCACCTTTAAAGTATTCTCCGTTAACTGATGTGTTTGTACCTAAAAGCATTTTCGTAAAGGTTCCGGAAGGTGAATTGGCTCCGGCTTTGCCTGTTCCAGTTTCCATATTCAACCGGCTTGCGACAACATCATTTTCGTACCAAATACCGGTGAAGATGTAGAAACCGTTTTCAAAACCAGAATCACTTAAAACATTTCCTGCTCCCACAAAACCTAGAGCATTGTCCCTGCTGTGCCAGATTAGTTTACTGCTGCCATCGTAATATGCGCCCCAGTGGCTCGAATGAAAGCTCGTTTTTGCACGTGCTATACTTTGAGTACTTTCCAGGTCTGATTTAAAAACGATGAAGAAGCTTATGGTATCGGTATCAAGCTCGTTATTTGAAAAATTATCGTTCATAACAAGCCAGTCGTCTATACCATCGAATCGCACCGCTGCTTTGTCTCCGATTGCATTTTGCACAAATATCGGCTGTTTGGAAGCAGTGCCGTTGCCGGCAATCTGCATACCACCCAAATTCGACTGATCTTCCCATCTGTACACTCCTCCGGCTTCGTTTGAAAGAGCGCCTGAAGAAGCGTCAAAATGTACGGCGAGATTATCAGTAATTAATGCCGCCTGTGCTATTGTTGCTATTGCTGAAAACATAACGATACTACAGAATTTTCTCATGCTCACTACCCCCTGACTAAAAAAATTAAAAAAATTTATGGTTCGTGTATACGTATTGGAACCGTGTAATGCATTTTATCTAATTGCTTGCCTGAAGCTAAATCACACATCATCTTCACAAGTATTTCAATCTGCGATTGCGGATCAAGTTCAGGTTCAATGTACGGGTACGACCTTCTTTCTCCTTTGCGAAGATGACCGCCGCTTATCAAAGCTATTTTATCGCTAATGGAAAGATTCTTCTTATCCATTGCCTGCAGAAGCGATTCTGCATAAAAATCATCTCTGCAGATAAAACCGGTAGGTTCTGTTAGTACACCTATAATGGATTCCATCTCTGCTGCAATAACATCGCGATCGCAGGGAAGGCTGTATATATCAAGACAGTTAAGACCTATACCCTCTGATCCGAGCTTTTGAGTAATGGCGTTTAGCATTATATTATCACCTCTTCGCCATTCATGATGCATAAGTACAGCGAAACGCTTAAATCCCTTTTGAAGCATATACTCTGCAATGATTGTTCCAAGCTGTTCCTGATCAACGTCAACCGAAGGAAGTTTCTGAATTCCCGGATAAACGCTGCCGAAAACACTTGCCAGTACATCGGAATCATTAACTAACTGCTGAACCTGCTTGCTGCTTCTAATAAAGACCAGTCCCTCCTTAGCACTGCTTGTCTTTACTTGCTTTATAATGTGCTCCGAATAACCTATTGGGTCATATTCCGGCACAAAATGTATCTGCACCGCAGCATGTGGGAGAACTTTGTTTACGCCTTCTACAAAAACTTTATCTGACAGGTGAGATGTTTTATGATAGTCTGATGCCATCATAATATGGATTATGTTCAAACGTCTTTCTGCCTGGGATTCATCACATTTAAATTTTGGCCCAATAAATGTTCCGGCCTTTGGTTGACGAATTAATATTTGCCTCTCGGCAAGCAGCTTCATTGCGCGATGCGCTTTCATCATACTTACATCTAATAAGTTTGCGGCATCTTTTGCAAATAGATATTTATCTCCCGGAACAAGCCCCCTGAGTCTTATATCCTTCTCGAGCCTGATCGCCAGCCTTTCTATTGTATCTGGTAACTTTTTGAAATCTTGAGCTTCCATGAAATTATAATAGCACAAATGAAATTAATGTCAATAATAAAATTTATTAATTTCGTTTATTGCACATTTCCTCCACATAAGTTTGTAAATTATTTATTTTACAATTACTTAGAGTTTATACTCTACTACCTACAAAACGCCTTTGTCGGGTAGTGCAAGGAATATTTCGCTTTTTTAATTAGTCCTCCATATAAGCTACAAGCTATGCTATCTCCTGTCCTATAGGACAGGAATTTTTGTTATCGGACAACACTATTCTTTCTTTCATCATTTCTTCTAATCGTTTCATACTCATATATTGCTTTGTTCCCCATCTGGTCCCAGCTATATGCCGCAACCTTGCCGCTGCCAACATCAATGCTGAATTACCATCCGGGAAGCAGCCGACTACTCTCGTTCGTCTGCGTATCTCTTTCATCACTCGTTCCAGCATATTATTGGTTCGCAACTGACGCCAATGCTCCGGCGGAAATTGGTAGTAACTAAACGTTTCTTCTGCTCCGGTACGAACTGTCTGAGCTGCCTTCTTCAACTTCATATCTTCAAGCTTTGTCGTAACAGCCTCAGCTTTAACTATTGCGGCTTCCCTATCTTCCTGGGCATGAATGGCCTTGAGCATCGTTGCCACTTCCTTCATTTTCGCTCTCGGAACATCACTGAAAACATTGCGATAAAAATGACAAACACATCGCTGCCATTGAGGTGTTTGCCGTCAGGAGAAACCTAATCCTCAAACCCGCTAATCCAAAATATAAGGAAATGGTCTATAAACGCGATGATGAAAATGTCCGTATTATTGGCAGGGTTATTGGGTGTTTTAGAAGAATTTAGTTATTTACTTTTATATAATCAATAATTATTCGTAACAGTATTATGTCAAGAAAGCGGAGATAACAAAGCCACTTGTATATTCTATATATTTTCTATTGATGTATCTTCCAGCAAAATGCATTAATATCAGATTCCGGGTTACCAAATCATCCTGGTATCTTTAAGCATTCACATGCATATTTAAAACTGTTCGTCAGTACCTACCAATCTCAAGAGCATAATCAATATAGGTAAAATAATTTTCTTCTGTTTTTGCAGACAAAGGACTATTTATCGGCGAAGCTGTCGGCATAATAACATATCTTCCGCTCTCTTTGGCTGCGTCCATACAATTCTTTACGATTCTTTTTATTTCATCGCCAGAAGCTGTTTCAAGCTGTTTTAACTGAATGTTGCCAAAAATAGAAATTTTATCACCAATCTTATCCTTAACTTCACTTAATTCAATATCACCATCAGGAGGCGATTCACAAGGATCAATTGCGTCACAATTTATCTTGCATATCGAATCCAGCACCTTGCCGATTTTGCCATGACAATGAATACGAACCCTGGAACCTTTACTATGTATCAAATTCACCATTTCTGAAACAAAGGGCACTACAAATTTGTCAAATAGTTCAGGAGGCATGTACGGCGGAGTCGCGTATTCTGGCCCGCAAATTCTGTATAAATCCTGTAAACGCCGGAGTAAAAGTGCGGCGGATGGCGGTTTAATTGTGCGGCACCGTGGTTATACTTACTCGTTACAAAACCTCCAGTCAAACATTTTTTAGCTCACATCTCATAACCCAGAGAGCAAGC
>JBDKUM010000218.1:0-44161 GCA_039679715.1 Phycisphaerales bacterium | reverse complement strand
TAAACAATGTTCAGCCACTGTTCTAGCGATTGAGTCGCCCCAATTTGTAACGACAATCCCCTGCTCGATGATGTTTCTTGGAATAATCGACCTGACCGTTCCCGTAATATGAGAAATATACCTTAATGTCGGTACATGACTGCAAATATCTGAAGGTATAGGCTTCGAACTCCAGGCTGTTATCAAAACTTCAGAAGCGTTTAGATTTAATTTGTTAACTAAGTCATCAATGTTTAAATTCGAATCACAAAATTCCAGATTGTAAGGGAGTTTATTTTCATTATTGTTAAAGTAAGGAAGGATAAATTGATCATATTCGGACTGTGAAATATACATTACAACAGATTTTGACCGTTGCCGTTTTACAACTTTTTCATACAAGCTTGATTTAATTTTTATATCGCCTATTTCTGATATTCGGCCGCTGAAAGTCATGATTTACCCTTTGATGCTAATTCATTAAGTATATTGAAATAACTTAGGGGGCAGGGTTATCTGCCCCCATGTAGAATTTCTAAAATTAAAAACAATAGTATTCTGAAGGTTCTGCTGTACATTCGAGCCAATTTTCAAAAAGCAGCGATAAATCCCCCATATCAACTTTACAATCATTATTCACATCTGCAAATGGAGTATGATGGTCTAACGGTTGCGGACATGCAGGTTCTGAATCGGGGGCTGCCGGACAAACCGGTGCAGTAGTTCCTACTAAAATCTCAATATATGGCGATGTGATTTCTGTTCTATGATATTTTTTATATGGAGCCATTGCATATCGATGATTCATTCGGAGGAACATGTAAGAATTTGAGGTCGCTCCAGCCGCTATTTGATTATTAATATAACAAGCAAGCCGCTGCTGCCCTTCTGAATCCAACAACCATGGATAAGAAATTCCCGCTACGTTCACATCGGAAAAAATATTACCTGAAATTGGCGTGCCGTTCGGATTTTCTCCCGACAGAGGAGCATAAAAGTTAATCCAGTAATCTGAAGAAACGTAATCTGGCGTATTTCTAAAAGACAGACCATACAAATCTATTTGCTCTTTATTCGGATAATACATAGCCATGCAGCTTAAATTAGCCGAGATGACTCGTTCACCAGGTTTAAGCTGAGGAATTTTAAACGGAAATATTGCAACACCATCCCTAAAATCTTTTAAGTTCGGGTCGGTACTGCCTGTAATATCACAACAGCCAATATCAATTTTCCCATTCAAAACTGTATCCAAACCGTTATTTCGTAAGACGTACGGGGTTGCTATCGTACATGTTTTGTAAGGAGTCATTTCAAATTCAATATATGGCGCAAAATTGGGATCACGGGCACTTTTAATTACATGTCTTATTGCTGTACTTTTGCTGATAGACCGTCTATTAATACGAAGCAGTATCCAATCGTTTGCTTTAGCACCATTATCATATTGTGCCTGTATGTAACTTGCTATTGCTTTGCTGTTTGGATCTGTCTTTCTCCACTCATTATAAGCTTTGATATCTTGGGTATTTGTAATGTTAGTCTGTATCAAAGTTGCATCGGATGTATCTACTGTGTTTCCGACGTAATAATCATTGATCGTAACCAGAGGATTAGTTCCGGCCGGTCTGTATCCTAATCCATAAAGATCATGATCTCCGGACCATGTACCTAACGCTTCGACGTAAAACCAGTTAAAGGATGCGGTTTTTATGGTGTACCCTTCAGGAAGTTGAGGTAACTTAAATGCTATTACCAGTGCACCAAACCTCTTGGTTGTCGGCCAAGTATGCCCATAAATCCATACATTAGGATCATTCGTCTGGGGATTTAATTCACAGACTAATGGTTCTGTGCTTGTTGCTGGATCATATAAGTGGCGGGTTTCAGGTTGCGCAAGCATAACTTGTGCATAAGAAAAACGAGCCAGCAAAATCATGATAAGAACTAATAATATTTTTTTATTATTCATATTTATTGCCTCTTCTCAAAATTAAGAATTTACAATTTTTTTTTAATCACATAAACGGGCAGGAATACGGTCACACTCGAGCCATTCCGCTGCCATTATTGCAAAATCACTGAATGTTATCTTTCCGTCAGGTCCGATCCAATTATTGTTGCTTTCGTAATTAGGATAAATATCGCCTGCAAGTGGGTTTGAAATGACCAAATCTGGCTTTGTAGTCGGACAAGGTGACGGAAGTTCATTAACTAAATCATAATAAATCCTTACATTATCATCATAATAAGAATATACATTTCGAATTTTAATTCTGGTATAAAGTGTGTATTTTTGATTTGCATTCAATCTAAGTAATGCATAATCACCTGGCATAGCCCCATTATCGTAAAGAGAATTTAACCAATAACTTAATCTTAGAGAACCTTCTGAACTTGTTGAACGCCATGGATATGCGTAAACATCCGAATCACTACAAGTAGCAATTTCTAAAACCCCTCTATCAAGTGGCGTTGCATTTGGATCCCAGCCCCAGGCATCCAAAAAATAAGTATTAGGTTCAACTACAGCACCAACAGGCGTTGAAGCAGGCATATACTTAATTCCGTATAAATCGACTCTGTCAAGCCGTTGAAGATAAACTTCCATAAGATAAAACATTAAAGCACGTACTTGAAGCAACTTTCCACTCGGTCGCTCGGGAAGTTTAAATGCAAGCACAAGAGAACCATCACAATTAAGTTCTGTAACGGGCTGCTTTTGTGTGATATGCCAGTTACCGCTGCTTGATTGAGTTACTAAAGCTCCGTTGCTGTACACTTCTCTGGATTCTGTATCAGCATACATAATCAAAGCAGCAGGGTCGGTTATCGGTTGGGTTGACATTCCTCCCCCGTGTGCAGTTGCTAAGAAAGCAAGCAACAAAACAAAAGTAATTAATTTTATTTTTATCATAACGATACCCTCCTAATAAATAATAATTTTCTACAATCGCGGCAATTACATCTTATAATTCATTATTTTATAGTTTATTCTTTCTATAATTTAACATTTATAGAACATCCCTCAAATACACTTTTTAAGCATAGTGATGTAAATTATAAACCATCTATATTATTTGAATGGAATCTGGTCTTATAATCAAATAATTTGAATCAATTTACGCCAAATTGATGCGTATTCCAATAAATAGCAAAATTCAATATTTAAATTTAATCCAAACATTTGTGTAAGTTTAAAATTCTATTTACTATTAAAAAAAAAGATGTATAATTTAAGCATAGTTGTGAAGGAAGTCACAAACTGGTTCAGTGAAAAGAACTCAATAATAAGTTTGGGGTAAGATGTCCACGGAAGATATAAAAAATATTATTATTGCTTATGGAGGCCACACCCTCTCACCAGATCAAAAACAAGAAGTCGATGCCCATACAATCGAAGAGAAACTTGGTGTTTTATATGATACAAATTTACAGACTGATAATCTCGCTGTTATTGTTACAGGTTTCAAAAGGGCTAGTCACGATTATAAATTCAGTTTTGACAACTATCCATTTTTCCGTTTAGTTTACACTTCAAAAGGCAATGCAACTATTATTACCAAAACAGGCAAACTTGACATACAAAATGGTTCTATCTATGGTTTTGCCCCAAACGAAATTGGTCAGATTATAAATCAGTCTGAAAAACCCTGGGACCATTACTATATCCATTTTACCGGGAAAAACGCAACCAAATTATACAACCAGGCAGCATTTCCATCACAGCGTGTGATCCAAACTGTGAATCCGGCAGACTTGGAATTAATTTTTGAAAATATAGTTCGAGAAGCAACAAATCAATCAGCTTATTCGCAGATTATTTGTAATAGCTATCTTAACATTCTCATGCATAAACTCGCAACTGAGCTTACTTCTAACCAACAACATCATTGTACTTCACAGACTACTTATTTGAAGTGTCGAACCTATATCAACAAAAATTTTTCTAAAATACATACAATTGAACAGATCGCTGATGATTGTTTTGTTAATAAAGTTTACTTATGCCGACTTTTCAGGCAATATACAAACATCAGCCCAATGCAATTTGTTATAAAATTAAAAATGAATAAAGCAGCGCTTCTACTAATGCAAACAAGTTATTCAATCAAACAAATTGCTTATGAATTAAATTTTGAAAGCCAATATTATTTTTCAAGAACTTTTAAGAAATATTATGGCATTTCACCAAAAACTTATCGCGAAAAAAATTAAAATCTTGATAGTCTATTGAATTGAATGAATCCTATTAAGGATTATCAAAATAAAGCCAACCTGATGCCCATTCCGTAAGTTTAGCCTTGTCACCGAATTTAGACATGGCCTTAGTAAAAGCATCACGGAACTCTGTGGGAGAACGCATAAATTTCGAATTATCTAAAGTTCCCAAAGACCTTACCTGATGGTCACTATCATTATACATCGCGACATGGCAATCGCCGTAAAGAACATTAAAATACCTCAGATGTACATCTGTTTTTGCATTAACCCATCTGTCAGAAAGAATGGCAAATTTAGAACCATATAAGTATGGCTTTTTACTGTCTGTTTTCCATGTTTTCTGGTTAGATGGATCAGCCTTTGGATTAAAAGAACGGCACATATAGCCTGTCCGCACTTCCCCTCTCAATTCAACGCTTTTAGTTAGCTTACCACCAGAAAAATAATCTACCGATCTTGCTCCATCTGGTGCTGATTCATCTGATTTGCAATAAAATGCATCTGGATTTTTAACTAAATTTAAAGAGAAAAGTTTGCCATGATTGAACCAGCCTATGTTATATGCATATACCCAGTAATTAGTGATACCAGTCTGAGCAAATGAACCTTGACCATGATTCCTATCCCACCAGATATACTTATATTCGTTACAATACATGGCAGTTCCTGTACCAAGTTGTTTTATATTTGACATGCAAATAGTTCTTTTACCAATTTCACGAGCTTTGTTTAAGGCAGGCAATAAAACAGCCAACAACATAGCTATAATTGATATTACTACTAAGAGTTCAACAAGTGTGAATGCTGTTTTTTTAAAGGACTTATTTGTTTCTAAATTCATTATTTTACTCCTATTATCTTTTTCATCTTTATTTTAATAATTGCATATTAACAATCTTGGTATATCCCGTCAACTCTTCAATAATGCATTATTTTAATGATTTAATGCATTTTATAAACCTTTCATATATCTGGATTGTATTTCCTTATTTATTGCAAAATGGCTTATTGATTTCATGGGAAAAGCATTTAACCATCTAAAAATCATCATTCATGCTCAAGCCAATGTAAGACAAATATATTTAAATCTTTAATATCTATTTTTTCATCTTTATAGAAGTCACAATTAAGCACAGCCCCCTGTTTCATCCAATTACTTGCCAATTGAACGAAATCAAGGAAATTGTTCTGCCCATCGTTATTACAATCTCCTGGATGAATAGAGCTAATATTTACTTCATCTAGAACGACATCACAATAGGTAGATGTAAACACAATTGCCCCTGGGGTTGAACCGCCGGCTACTGGTGTGCCATTGACCCATCTGGTTAAATTTGTTTCAATTTTATTCGCATTCAGTGTGTAACTATTCATGTCGCTGATTTGAACATTCACAAATGGTGCAGATGAGTAATTGCCTGTTATTCTTAAATGATACCATCGCAATGTATCTCCACCATCAGAATAGTCTCCATCACCATTTCCATCCACCGAAAAACTGATTGTACCCAGATTTGAAAGTGTGTAAAAAGTACTCCCACCGTAAATGCCTATCTGCCCATTATCCTTAACTCCAATCGAGACTTTTTTATCACCATTTTCGTTATGAACGATGTCTATTAGAAATTTTTCACCTGTTCCTGTATGTGCTCCCAGCGCAAAACAAATATCTGCCTGCCAATTTGTGCTGGTATTATAGAGCCACTGATATATTTGATGAGAATCCAAGCTTCCATCCAGGAAAATCGCCTTGGCCGTTCCATTCAAGCCCGCATGTGGAACTGGTATGAGAGTATTTTCATTGTTATACCTCCAATAACGTGAAGGATAACCTTTCTTTTCAAAATCTCCATTCACGATACAACCTACAGCCTCCAATTCGGTGCCAACGGTGTGTGTAGATGTATCATAAATATCAGCATCGCCAACCCAGCCTGCTGATGTGGAATTCCACGCTAATTCGTAAACATATGACTCTCGGTTGCGGATATTGGTAAATGTATTATTATACATCACAACCTTACCGCCTCTTATTCCTAAATTATCCCACATAACATCACGTTTACTACTTATGGTACCGCTTTCAAGTGTAGCTCCTTCTGCCGCATCTAATCGGATCCCATTATTTTCATAATCATAGGCATCATATCCCATCCCATGAAACATTACCGCATCAACACCATTATTGGAATTGTAAGCAGAAAATGAACAATCGTTTACTTTAATGTGATAACCAAAATATTCCATTGGATCAAGAGGATCATAAGTATCAGATGTGCTGTTTAATGCACAAATATCTAGAAACGGATAATCATAGGCACTTGCAGCACTTGTAAAGGTCGAATTACTTATTGTCCAGTAATCGCTGTCTTTGCGTATCTTTAAATATGCGTCCGAACAATTTGTAAAGCTGCAGCCGCTGATATTTATATTTCTTGACTCACTTCCATATATCATATGAGCCGTAGGACCAACTCCAACATTATTAAAAGTACAATTAGTAACCCAAACATCACGTGTAGCGTCCGAAACGCCTAAAGCGCCATAATAAGAGCTGGTTAGATTCTTGAATGTACACTGATCAATAATAATATTTCGTGTAGGTTTCCTGGAATTTGGAGCTAAAGAAACCCCCCATTTAAGAACATTACCCTTAAACGTCATTTTTTCAATTTCAATATTCTGGCAGCCCTCTAATTCTATGAAATGATCCTGGTCGTTGCTTGTAGATGTATGGTTCCAAATAGTACCCGCTTGGGAAGTTCCGCTAAGTGTAAGTTTTTTTAATGGATTGCCATAATTTACAAAATATAAGGCTGGATAACTAATGCTATCGCTGCCATATAGATCAGAATCTGCAAATACAACTTGAATATCATTTATCGCAATATTATTTTTTATCATATCCCAAAATGATTTGTTTGCATATCCAGCGGCATTGCAAGGATCATTTCCGCTACCATTGCCGATAGCTGTAGGAGAAACATAATAAGTTAAAATATCTGGAATCTGGGTTTCATAATATTCAATATATGGAGCAAAATTAGGATCAAGTGCATTTTTAATAACATGTCTGATTGCAGAACTTTTGCTGGCAGACCGCCTGCTAATACGGAGCAATATCCAGTCATTTGCTTTTGCGCCATTAGCATATTGTGTCTGAATATAATCAGTCAATACTTTACTGCCAGAATCAGTAGTATGCCATTCATTGTAGGTTTTAATATCGCTGGTTCCAGTTATATTAGTCTGTATCAAAGTAGCATCACTTGTATCTTCTGTATTTCCTACATAATAATCATTGATGGTAACCAGGGGATCGGTTCCGGCCGAGCGATAGCATAATCCATAAAGATCATGATCGCCACACCATGTACCTGCGGCTTCAACATAAAACCAGTGAAATACCGCATTTTTTATAGAGTAGCCTTCAGGCAATTCGGGTAATTTAAACGCCATTAGAAGCGCACCGAATTTCTTAACCCCTGCTGGCCAAGTATGCCCGTAATACCAAACATTAGCGTCATTGGTTTGCGAATTAAGCTCGTAAACCAAAGGTAGAGTACTTGTTACCGGATCATACAAATGGCGAGTTTGTGGTTGTGCAAGCATAAAATCGCCATATGAAAAATTGATAACAAACAGAATCAATGTAACAGACCAACCTAAATTGCTGCTCATGATTTTTTTATACCTTTTTTAAAGGTTGAAAAAGCTTATTTGCCCTTTACAATCCAGGATTACTAAATTATTAGACACGGGTTGTATTTTAATGACACCGCTTGAAACCTTACCTTTTTTAATTACTTTGCCGCTAAAGTCCACTTTCAAAATATCACCCCTGGCAGTACCCACAACGAGACATTTATCAGCGATTTCCATCGTAGAAATCGCTGAGCCCATGTCAGAAGAATATAATAATTTGCCATCAGATGGATTCAGGAATAACAGGTATCCAGATTCAGTGGCAGCGGCAAGTACCGGTTTTTTCATGTTTAGGTATTTAACATTTACGAAACCGAATCCAAAATTGTTATATTTCCATATTTTCTTTTGTATTGCCTCATCCGGATTAATCTGTTGCTTTGCCTGCCCATTGAAATAAATTGAAGCGTCATAAGCCTCCAAACCGCCGCCGTTGGAAGCACTTATTATGTCTTCGATACCGTCACCGTTTAAATCCACAATGCCCAGATGAATATCACCAATTATCGTTTTTGTTTTTCGTGAGGACACATCTTTATCGTTATCTTTAGTCACATCAAAGATATGTGCACCGCCGTATTTATCGCCGACATACAAAAGATGAGAATCTGTTTTCAAATTCCCTAAAGCAATGTCAGCAACACCATGAAGAACCATTGAATTGAACCATATTTGATTTAGCTCTTTATTGAAAACATGTATACTCCATGACCGCATACCAGCGATAATTTCTTTTTCACCATCTTTATTAACATCGCCGTATTTCAAATGCGTCACCCATGGGTCACCTTCGGCGCCATGTTTGTCAGAACCTTCAATTTCAACTTTAACAGTTTTTATTAATGTTCCACTTTCGGAAAGTCCCAAAAGAGTAGCATTATCAGTCCCGACAACGACCTTTATGCCCTCTGCAGCATCTGGAGTAATTGTGCAGGAAATTACATTTAATGTGCTAGTATATTTCCATAATGTGCTTCCTTTTTCGGTTAAGCACAAAACATCTTTGCCGGAAGCAAAGATAATTTCATTTTTTTTGTCATTATTGATATCACCAACACAAACATCTTTTTCCTCTAAATCAGAAAGTAAATTCCCAGTATTCCAAACAGGTTTCCAGACTTGATTACTTGTCAAGTCAGCATCCTTTTTGATTTTAGCAGGTTCAATTTGAGCAATAAAACTGCTTACATTCTCAGCAAATTGATTTTCAGGAAGGTTAACTTTCGTAACACCTTTGTTATATTTCGTTCCAAATTTGCCTCCCGAAAACATAAGTTTAAGGCTTCCGGTTACAGAAGATGCGATTTCAAGTTTGCCTTGATTTATATATAAATCGATTTTATTGGTGGAAGACAAAAACAATTTTTTGTCAATTTCAACTTTTGATACGTTTATTCCAACCAAAGAGTCAGAACCTAACACAATAAAATCTGAATCTGATTCGAATCCTTTCAGTCCGTTACCAGCGACAATTAAAGATTTTGAATTATCTTGTTTCAAAATCATAGCAGTCTCTGAAATCTTGATCGGTTCATAAGAATTATCGCCTCGCTGCAAATAAAAAATATTCTGATATGCTGCAACCTGTCCGACTTTCATATCATATTTTTTATCCTGATGAATTCTCATGCTTGGATATCTTGTTGTAGCATCTTTACTTCTGCTAATCCAGCCTTCATCAACACTTTTCAAATTAAAAGTCTTTTGCGGAATATCAGTTGTTTTGTCAATTCCTTCTTTAGGTCCTGAACACATCAGATTTCTTCCATCATATTTTTCATTTCCCCTATCAGCAAGAGTCCAGCTGCATTCATATTTGTACTTTCCTGCTTTTTCAGCTTTAAGAGTATCGATTACTACAAAATACTTGTTCTTGCACCAGTATATGTGTCTTTTCCAGGAGGTATCATTATAATTTGCAACATTGATGCCGGCATAAGCGCCTTCACTAAAATCGTATTTTCTATCTAATGCCGCAAAAGGCGGAACTGGCAACACATTTTCCCCATCCTTCACGATAGAGATCATGCTATGCTGATTGCATTTACCGAGCAGTTTATCTGCATCATCAAGAAATCTGCATCCCTCAAAGGTACCGCAAACAATTGACGCGGTATCTCGATGACCGTGATTTCCAGAGCCCATGCCGTCAACAAGAAGATATTCTCCGCCGTCAGGTTCAAATGTTCTAAACTGGAGTTTATCAAAAGCTTTTTCATATGCGCAATTCGGTTTAATTTTAGGTACTTTTTGAGCAGCTAACATGTTAAAAGTTTTTTCATCAGCAAGGTGATTATACAACCCTTTATCCAATGGAATAACTACACAACCTTCAAGATAATCAGGTCTTTTAGGTCTCATTTCAGGATAATAGGCACTTTTAAGCGTTTCGGCCTTTGCTTCAGATTGCTGACGGAACCAATAAAGTTCGGGCAAAGGCAGTTTCCATTCCATGTAATCCCATGGCTTTTCTCTGCTTAAATCAAAACCAGGAGTTATATCGCCAGTACCCGCGGCATATCCCGTATTATCAATTTGAGCAAAAATCAAATCTGCAATTTTGCGAGCATTACCATTATTGAAATATTCCATTTCGTTAGTCATATCATAGTATGCTAAACAGAAATTTAGGATGAAAGTTAAATAATTGACAGAATCTTCTGATACTCGGTAATTTTCTTTTTGACCGTTAAGGTAAGTGCTGACCTGCTCGAGTACCGGCTCGACGTCTTTAAATCCGTAATGCGTCTTGTAATACCTGGCTGAAGCATACATACCTAAAAGCGGAATAGTTGTATGATTCCATGCAAGCACCGGTTCGGGTTTTATCCTGCCGTAAATCTCCGCCCTATCAACAAGCTTATTAATATAATTAAGGAAAAACTGTTCATAAACCAGATTTTCAGCATCAGATAAACCTGCGTGTTCCTGAACAAAATCCCATGCAAGCACCTCTCTGAAAGAATCTATCTCATCGCCCCAAAAAAGAATCCAATTAGGATTTTCTTTGGTCATTTTGCAATATTTAGACAAAGCTGTGATACTAGCTTTCAAATATTTTTTCTTTCCTGTCTTATGATAAAGGTCGGCCATACTTCGAAAACCTCGCAGACCTTTTACCTTTTCCAAATTTTTTGAACTTTCACGTTTTTGTTCGACATCACCTGTGACTTCGAGAATGGGGTTAAACTTACATTCATCTTTCGAATTTATTTTGCCTATAAAACCGTTTACCGCTTGTTCGCATGTTTCTAAATTACTGCCGCCTAAAACAACAACATTGTTGGAAGGGAATATGGGAAGGGGCTGATGAACCGTCTCAATCACATAGCCGTTAGCCCCTGGGTATGTTGGATTTACCATCGTGTAAAAATTCCAGTATAATCTTTCGATAACATAATTATTCATCATGTTGCCTATCGCGATTACGACCTGATTATTTGAAATTTTGCTTGGCAAAGAACTGGTTATTTGGTAATCAGCACCGGCAACTTGCTTCAATTTCACTTGAATTTTTTTTGCCAACTGTTCATATTTATTGGATTCTGGAATTACTATTGAACCCCCAAAAGTCAGATCAGTTGTAGTGTGTAAAGTTCGAAATTCTTTAATTACATCCGATACTACTTGACCTGCGTAATTTACATTCGCGATTAATAATAATACACTTACGAAAAACCATTTACTTTTCATCAATTACTCCTTTAACGAAAAAATATTTGTATATCTATCAAAAGTTGTCAACTGAAAATCATCGGTTCTAAATGGGCATGCCGGTAAATCCTCGCTGTTATATAAGTTTCCAGTTGGGTAACCGTCCCAGTCATAACGAACAGCTATAGGATTTTTAATCTCATCTGAATGCACGACTACTTTTTTACCTTTAATTTCTGCTTCTGCCCATTTAAATTTTTTATCTTTATTTGCAATAGCAAAACCTCTCAGCTTAATGCCTTTACTTTTTAATCCTTTATAAGCAAAATCAAAATACAAATTTATGTTATTTTTATCAATTTCCATTTTTGAAAACATCGGCCCTGATGACTTTACATCTTTTCCATAAACTTTTTCCAAAGCTATTAATGCAAGTCTTCTGCCAACCTCCTGTTTATTTTTAGGATGAATACTTTGTAATTCCCCTATATCTATTGCAAGAGCCATGCCGGTATTGGGCAACTTAAGTGCCATGGTTTGGGCTTCTCGCAGCTCTGCCCATTCACTATCATTGGGTTCGGCAGATTGCTCTTTGAAGCCTGCCAGTTGTACAAAAAGAAAAGGAAAATCGCCCTGCTCCCAGCGATTTCGCCAATCCTTTATTAATGCAGGGAAAAGGCTCCTGTATTGATATGCTCTGGAAGCATTTGCTTCTCCCTGATACCAGATTACCCCTTTTATTGAATATGGAATTATCGGATTAATCATCCCATTAAAAGCGCCAAATGGTTTCTTATGGCCTAATATTTCTAATTTACGTCTTAATGCAGAGCTCGAAATCGACTTATTTTTTTTCATTATTTCTGTGGAATTTATTTCTGAATAAGCTGCCATAGTCTTTTTAAATTCAGGCAGGCTATTCAAAGTTTGACGGCTTGTCCATGCTTCAATTGTGGAACCACCCCATGCACACATAATTAAACCGACTGGAACGTTTATATCTTTTTGTAAATCACGACCGAAAAAATAACCAACAGCGCTGAAATTTTCGATCGTTTCTGCCGTACATCTATTCCATTTTGTTGACAAATCGTTGGCCGGGTAGTCGAGAAATTTTTTGTCAATTGAACATATTCGAATATTAGGGTGTGATGCATCTCTTATTTCTTCTTTGGCATTATTCGATTTAGATACAGGCCATTGCATATTCGATTGCCCGCCGCACAGCCAAACTTCGCCCACCATAATATCTTCAAAAGAAATGGTATTGCTGTCGGTATATACCTTCATTTTGTAAGGACCGCCATAATTATGGAGGTCCATTTTCAACTTCCATTTACCACACTTATCTGCTTTTGTTTTATAAGTTTTATTAATAAAGTCAATTTTCACTATTTGATCAGGATCAGATTCTCCCCAAACAGGGACTTTGGACGCTTTTTGTAAAACCATTTCGGTTTGAAATATTCCCGCAACCTTTAATTTTGCAAAGCAATCGCTGCAAGAAACCCAGCTTAGAGATATGAAAAATAATGTGAAAAATGATTTCAACCCCATAATAATCCTTATTTAAAATTATATTCCAATCAAATTGAAATATAACAACATCTAGCCAGTTAGAAATACACATTACAAACTTAATGATGTAAATTATGAACTAAGATCGTAAGTATATTTTTTAAAAATTTATATATATTTCTTTATTTACATTGACTAAAATACAGCCGCTATAATCAGATTTAGCCTGAACTTCTAAGGAAATTATCCAGGGGGTTGGTTTATATTTTATATCATTTTGAAAACAATATGCATTTTAACAATGAAATTCTTTTCATACAATCCTGTAAGTATGATATTCACTTATTTTTTTTGGAGGAATGAAAATGAAGAAAGTTGTATGTAGTTTATTGGTTTTATTCACCTTTTTTGTGTCGCAATCTTCTGGCTTGACTGTTTTCGAGACATTTAATGAGGATGTCATTCAAAACGGCAGCTGGACCTATACCAACACGATTGGGACTGATGGCAAAAATGGTGGCAGTGTCAATTATGTGGGAATAACAGATAATACAGGCGGATACGTTACGTATAATGTTGCAAGAGATAACGATGCAACAATACGCCTCTTTAAGAATTTTGGTGAAACTTTGACCATTTTTTCAAATTCTTCTGCTTGGCTTGAATACGATTTCCAGGTTCTCCCAAATAATAGCGGTGCGGCCTATTCTCTCATCGGCTTGTTCTCAGGCAATGAAAATTACCCCAGTACCGAATTTGACACTATTGCTTTACGCCCAAGAGCAAATTTAGGAAGCATGGATGTCTCCGTAAGTAACTCTGGAACAGCAGGTATTACAGATAGCTCTGGAACAACTGGTACTGCATGGATTGGAGGAATAAATTATAGAGCAAAAATTAAAATTACCGGTCATAAAGACGGCCCAGATGGTACAACCGGCACTATGAGATTGTATATGAACGCTGATATTTATACTTTGGACGGCAATACCGAAACATTACTGACAGACGGTGCTGAAATCAAAATATTTGGTCAAGCTTATGGTTTTAGCTTGGATAGCATTGGCTTCGGCAATAATTTTGGAACGAGGGGCGGTTCTGGCAATTTTGCAATTGACAATTTTTATTTTTCTACAGAAGGCCCAAATGCCAATACAACCGCACCTTTTGTTTCTGTTCCTGAGCCGGCAACGTTATTTATACTTTCTATGGGTTTAATGTTGATTCGTCGAAAATAATCTATTAACCAAAGCTTTATTTAAATTAAAAAAGTTTGGCATTATTAAATAATGCCAAACTTTTTACTATAATATAGAATCATCTAAATGGAGTGAATATGAAGCAAATTACACGTCGAGATTTCCTTTCTCTTGCAGGAACAATGGCAAGTATCGCAGCCTTAAATCCAAAATCTTTACCCTTTTCTCTTAAGAATAAGCCTGTAAATAGTAGAAAACCCAACATCTTACTTATAGTGGCTGATGACCTTGGTTATGCAGACCTTGGTTGTCAAGGCCAAAAAGATATAAGCACACCTAATATAGATTCCTTAGCTGAAAATGGGATTCGCTTTACAGACGCGTACGTATCATGTCCTGTATGCGGGCCAAGCAGGGCTGGATTTTTAACTGGAAGATATCAAAATCGATTTGGATATGAATACAATATAGAACCCAACAGTGCAAATGGATTACCTTTATCAGAAAAAACAATAGGTGACTATTTCAAAGCACTCGGTTACAAAACTGCGCTTATCGGTAAATGGCATCAGGGAGAGCCCGATAAATACCGTCCAAATAAAAGAGGTTTTGATGAATTTTTTGGCTTTCTCGGCGGAAGCCATTATTATTTCCCTGATGACGGGAGAGGTGTGGAACAGAAAAACATTAATTGGCGCATGCCGCTGTACCGAAACAATCAAATCATAGAAGAAAAAGAATATCTAACTGACGCTTTTGCCAGGGAAAGTTTGAATTTTATTAATAAAAACAGTAGTGATCCTTTCTTTTTATATTTGTCATTCAATGCCGTCCATTCCCCTCTTGAAGTAGTTAATAAATATAAAAATTTGTTTGAAGATAAAATCGCAGATAAAAAAAGGCTGACATATGCTGCTATGCTAAGTGCAATGGATGAAGCTGTTGGAAAGATTCTTACTGCAATTAGAACAAACAATCTTGAAAATGATACATTGATATTCTTCATAAGCGATAATGGCGGGCCTACACAAGAAACCACGTCAAGCAATCTGCCCTTAAGCGGAGGTAAAAGTCAGCTTCTGGAAGGAGGCATACGCGTGCCGATGATAATGCAGTGGAAAGGTAAATTACCTTCAAAAATAATTTACCGCAAACCTGTTACATCATTGGATATCATACCAACAGCTCTTGCCGCAGCCGAATGTAAACAAAAAAATGCAATATTGGATGGCATTAATTTATTTCCTTATTTCTCAGAAAAAAACGAAGTAAATCCGCACGAAACTTTATATTGGCGGTATGGCAATGCTTGGGCAATCCGCAAAGGTAATTACAAGCTTTTATCACGTGGAGAGCAATTGAAATTATTCAACTTAAGTAATGACATTGCTGAGAAGAACGATCTTTCCCAAACAGAAAAAGAAAAATTCAACGAACTAAAATCCGATTATGATAAATGGAACAGCCAAAATAAAAAACCTATTTGGGATAGGCCTAATTACAATCGGCTCCCGAAAAATTTTAGGAGTAATGCGGACTAGAAAGGAATTTTAATTAATGAAAAAACCAAATATCGTCCTAATAGTGTGTCATGATATTGGACAGCATTTAAATTGCTATGGTATTAAAACAGTATCAACACCTTCAATTGACCAAATTGCAAATGAAGGAATTAGGTTTGAAAACAGTTTTTGTACTTCACCCTCATGCAGCCCGAGCCGGGCTTCAATTTTTACCGGAAGATACCCGCACAATAATGGAGTAATGGGACTAACGCATGCCTATTTTGCGTGGGATTTCAATCCGGGTGAAAAACATCTCTGCGTACTGCTCAAGGATGCCGGCTATAAAACCGCTTTAATTGGAATGCAGCACGAAGCAAGAAACGCAAAAAGCCTTAAATTTGACTATCTTGATGAGTTACATGAGCCTGAAAAAAATTTAGCGATGACTTGTGAGGATACCGCGGAGAGATCCTGTAAATATCTTGAGAAAGCTGTTAAAGAGGAAAAACCGTTTTATCTTCAAATTGGATTCTACGAACCTCATCGCAAGTTTGATTTCGGAGGTGCAAAACCTGATGATTCCAATGGAGTTTATGTTCCCGCTTATTTACAAAATGAACCTAGTGCACAAAAAGAATTTGCCGAATACCAGGGGATTATTAAAAAAGTTGATGCATCGATTGGTAAAATCCTGAAAAAAATAGATAAATGCAAAATATCAGATAACACAATTCTCATCTTTACCGCTGACCATGGAATTCCTTTTCCGAGGGCAAAGTGTTCACTTTATGAACCAGGACTTCAAGTCCCATTCATTATAAAATGGCCTCAAAGAAATTGGATTGGTGGCAAAGTGAAATCTGAAATGATTTCTAATATCGATTATGTTCCTACAATCTTGGATGCTATAGGAGCGGATATTCCAAAGAATATTCAAGGAAAAAGTTTTTGCTCACTTTTGGATGGGAAAAATTACCAGCCTAACAACGAAATTTTCGCAGAAATGACTTATCATGATTATTATGATCCACGCAGATCTCTGAGAACTGATAAATATAAGCTCATAGCCAATTTCTCTACGGCTTTCTTCTTTATGAATCCTTCACAAACTTACAGGCCTGCGACTATAACAGTGGATCCAAAAGAACCAACATGGATATTTCATCCGAACCTTGAATTGTATGATTTAAATAATGATCCGCTTGAAACGGTTAATCTAATACAAAATTCTCAATATTCCGAAATAAAAAAAGAATTGTGTATAAAACTGTTAAATTGGATGAAACAAACTAATGACCCCCTGCTGTTGGGAGCTGTTACTCCGCCTCATCATACAATTACCTTAAATTTGTTAGGCGCATAAAATCTTTAACTAATTTAAAATATTTCACGGAGTTTTTTATGAGTAGCTTTTCAAGACGATTATTCATGAAATCGATGATATCTGCGGCAGCAGGTTTATCTTTACAAAAAGAACTTTTTTCAGCACCCTTCCCTTCTTTTCGTAAAAAAAATTCACATAAAAAACCGAATATACTCGTGATAATGTCAGATGAGCATAATGCAAACATTCTGGGCTGTTATGGGAATAAAATCGTTAACACTCCAAATCTGAATCAATTATCATCTTCAGGGATTACTTTTGAAAATTTTTATTGCAACTCACCATTATGTGTTCCATCGCGACTTTCATTTACTGCCGGAAAATACATATCACACATCAATGCCTGGTCAAATGCATCTAAACTGCTGGGCGATGATTATCCATCTATCGCATATTCAATGAAATCCGCCGGTTATGATCCTTACCTGTGCGGAAAAATGCATTATGCACTTGAACATAGGTATGGCTTTACGGAAATTGGCAAATCTTTCACCAATCAAAAACCTAAATCTGGTGGCTGTCGCCGCAGAAATCCTGATGACCTTACAGTGGACAAAAATACGGAAGAAGGCAGATTTGATGATTTTCATGCCGGTAATAGTTCCAGAGTGCTCGACCATGATAAGGAATTTACAGATCGAACAGTCGATTTTTTGAATAACAGGAAAAAATCTGATAAGCCTTTCTTTATGATTAGCGGTCTGCTGGCACCTCACTATCCGCTGATAGTACCGGATGAATATTGGGAAAAATACAAAGATAAGATTCCTATGCCCAAAATGCCGCAAGGTTATATTGATAGTTTGCCCCTTAATTATAAGCATTTACGCTCTGGATTTGGAATGACAGATGTAAAGCCTGAAACAGTTAAAAAAGGACGTGAACTGTATTACGGCCTTGTCGAGTGGATGGATTCAGAAGTTGGAAAGATTCTTAGAGCTTTGAAAGATAATGGTTTGGAAGATAATACTATTGTTATATATACCTCTGATCATGGCGAAAATATGGGGGAACATGGGCTTTGGTGGAAAAATGCAATGTTTAATACCGCTTCGAGAATTCCATTGATTATAAGTTATCCTAAAAGATGGAAAGGCAGCCAAAGAAGATTGCAAACAGCATCTCTGGTAGATTTAACTCGAACCATCGCTGATTTAGGACAAGCCGAATTCCCCAAAGACTGGGATGGCGACTCGATGGTTGATTGGTTGGATAATAGCAATTATAAATGGAAAGATTTTGCGGTAAGTGAATATTACGCACACAATATAGCAAGCGGATACACAATGATTCGCACGGCCGATTATAAGTATGTATATCATACTCCTTCTGACAAAGCTCATAAATCGCAAACTGAGTTATATAATCTCAGAAAAGATCCCGATGAGTTATCTAATCTTTCAAATCAGGATAACTATAAAGACATAATTTCGAAGCTTCATTCAAAAATATGCCATGAGCTTGGAGAAAATCCTGACAATACTGAATTGCGTGCCAGAAAAGATTTTCAGGAAGCTATAGCAAAAAATGAAAAATCTAAAATAGAAAAACCAAAAAGATCTAAAAAAATAAAAATATAAACATTTAATTTTTCTTTCCCCTGATAAAGGATTAAATAATGCGAAACATTATTGTGTTAGGAATTCTATTTTTAGTTACAGTTACTAATGCATATTCATTTGTCCTGCCTAAAATAAAAAATTGCAGAAAATTGGAAACAAAAATAGATATCAAGCAAGGTGGTCTCATTGTGATTCCTGATACCCCCGAATTCTTAAGTTTAGGTGATTATTTAAAGATCAATATAGAAAATATTTGTGGTACCAAATTTGAAGTCTCCACTGATTTTGACCATAAAATACGAAAAGATCAAAATATAATTGCTGTCGGCAGCATGATGAACAATATGCTTATGGAAAGATTATATTGGAATTACTATATTTTCTCTGATCCCGCATGCCTTGGAAAAAACGGCATAATAATTGAAACAGCTTATCAGCCATTGCCGATACTACCGCACAATAATGTTATTTCGATTGCTGCCGCCAATGTCCAAACTGCTAAAAAAGCTGTAGATGAATTCTTATCAATTTTAAGAAACAGTTGCTGCATCGAAAAACCAATCTTAATTGTAAAAAACATCGAACCTCATTTGGAAAATGTAGCATATTTTCAAAAAATGAAAAAGCTTCGGGGCTTTCGTGGAATGACAGATTGGTATCATCTGACCGGCAATGAGGCTTACTTGAGAGAAGCAATGAAAATGCTTGATGAACAAGTTGAAGCAGCTTCGAAAAATAACGATTGGGTATTAGTCTGGCCTGACGAAACAGATTCCTTTAGAGCTATATGTGCCTGGGACTGGATACAGGAGCATCTCGATCTTTCCCAGGATGAAATGCTGAAATATGAACAGTTCTTTTTAAACATAAATTATAAACTAGTAAATCGAACAGAAATATTTGATGACATAAAACCAGGATCTGTTCTGACCTGGAATCACACTGCTCTGCCGCTTCTTGGCATGTACACCTCCGCAAGGTACTTCAAAGCACATTATGGATTTAAAGTTCTCAATGAAATACTTCATAAAGCACAATGGTATTTCATGGGACAAGCCGAAAATTATCGTGTCTCTTGTGATGCATTTACATATGCTGTGCTGTCTGTCAGAAGTCCCCTTGCATATTATGCCATGACTGGACAGCTTAAATATTTTGAGAATGGCAATGCAAAAAAAATGCTTTATTACCTCCTGGCACAGCTTGATAATAACGGTCGTGCAGGCGGTTGTGGTGATGTCCATAACTATGAATGCATTAGTAATGATCTTACTTTCGACATTCTCGACTGGAAATTAATGTCTCCGGAATTGCTATGGTTTAGAACTCCTCTTAAAAATGATTATGAAACTATATGGTTTGGAATCGAAAAAAAAACATCTTCTGAAATTAATTCAAAGTTTTATCCAGACCTTAAACCTGAAAACCCAAAATGCCTGGAGGGCTGTGTATCTATTGATTTTGATAAAGGCATGTATGACCATCTCGAAAAACAAAAGCCTTTTAGAATGTTGCAGCAATCTTCCTTGCCAAAATTAAAACCCAATATTCCTTACAATCAGGCTTTTGACAAATTACAATTCAGATCTATTGAACCTGATGGAGGCGAATATCTGCTTGTTGAAGGCTTTGGTCAGGGTAATCACGGACATCTCGATACAGGTTCAATTGTATGTGGGACATTCCAAGGTCGTAGATTTTTATATGATTCCGACTATCTTGTCAATAACAGCAATGAACATTCAATGATTACTGTTGTTAAAAATGGAATATCACCCTTGCCGGTACCTCCTTGTGCCGCACTTATCGATAACTTTAATTTTAATAAAGGTGCATATGCTTGCACACGGGTAAAAAATTATAATGGAATCAATTGGGACAGGCATATTCTATGGTTTAAGAATCAATACTTTATAGTTGTAGATAATGTAGAAGCATGTGAACAGGGCGACTTTAATATTGATTGCGTGTGGAAAGTGGTTAAGCAAGGCACAGAAAATTTTGACGGCCGTGATTTGACTTGCTATACTGAAAATCCTCCTGACTCTGAAAATAAGAAGCAATTAGTGTTTCATCTTAAGGGATTAACTCAAGGATGGATCAATGAAAGAACTTCTGAAGATAAGGTAAAAAGCCTGCTGGTACATCAAACGAATAATCTGGAAATGAAAACAGGTGATTCCTTTGCATACAAAAATATTTTTTACCTCGAAAGAAAAGACGATTCTGGTGCCGTTAAAAATTATACACCGATAGAAATTTCTTCAAATGTAATGAAAATTGCTTCAACATCTGACTCTTATGTAATAAATGGCAAATTTAAAAATGAAACTTTCTCAACAGATTCTAAATTCAGTTTTTTGTCAAAAACAGAAGCATTGCTTGTAAATGTTAAATCTTTCATTATAAATGACAACATTAAATTATCTTCTACAAAGCCGATCATATGTTGGTTTAAAGACGATAACCTGATTATTCAGGCCAAAGAAAATGGAGATGTCAAACTGTACACAAACAATTGCAATGACACATTAAACTATAAAAAAGGAACAACTTCATACAAACTCGCTCGTCCTTTTTCTATCCCAATTAATTTTAATGGGAATAAAACTTCCCCTGCTTTAAAATCAGCAGAAGCTCAAAATTTAATAAATGAATATAAACCGATTTGGAAATCCGGCTATGCCGAAGACATGCATAATGCAGCGGATATAAGTATAGGAGATATTAACAATGACGGTATCAATGAGATTGTTTTAGCTGCGAGCAGAAAAGTAGTTTGTTACGGGCTTGACGGTAAAAAGATTTGGCAGTTTGAAAATTCTGATGAATTTCATTCCTGCGAAATAGTCAGCGGATTCAAAGATAATATTAAAGTTATAGCTGGAACAAATAAAGCATCACTTTACTGTTTAGATAATAACGGTAAATTCATTTGTTCGCCTAATATCAATTTAATGCAGTCGGGCCTGCATGGTTTCCCGGGAAAACCTTTAATTACTCATTTAGTTTCGAAAGACATAAATAATGACGGTACGCCTGAGTTGATTGTCGGAACTAGAGCATGGCAAATCCACATACTTAATGCAAACCTGGAGCCTTTGTGGTATAACTCAATGGTCCTTCATGGCGTTTCAGATTTAATGTTCGGCTCAACTTTAAATGGTATCACACAAATTTATGTCGGTGATTTGTATGGCGGGCTTTATAAATTTGATTTCACCAAGGACAGCAAAGATACTCTGAACAGAAAAGTCTTTGTTGGCATAGGCAGCACCTATATTACTGCTTTGGATATTAATAATGATGGAGTAGACGATATTATCGGCACATCCAGTTGTGGAAGGATGAGTGCATACGATGGAGCAAAAATCGTAGAAGCTAAATACATTGAGTCCCAAATGGAATTGAAAAAACTATGGACACTCAATGATTACGGTAATGGATATTCATGTATTAAACTCATGCCGGACAAAAATTCTACTCTTGTTGCGTCTTCAGAATCTGGACATATCCTTTTAATCGATCCTTTTGCAGGAAAACTTTTAAATGCCTTATATACTGGGCATCCCATCCGGGAAGTACTCGTCCATAATGACAAATATCTCATTGCCAGTTCAGAATTGGGTTATATTTGGGTTATCGATTCTAAAAATAAAAAAATCATAAAAACTGCAAAAATAGACCAAAAAGTTATCAAGATTAAAAGTATCAATGAAAAATATTTTGCCTGCTTAGGTGAAAATGGTGAAGTTAGTGTATTTGAAATCCCTGTTGAGTAAACCTCACAGATTACATATAACTCAAATGAAATATCTTTAAAAACTAACTTAGACAGGGAAAAAAAATAAAACTTATCAATCTATGGAAATTGCCGATTAGGCAATGAAAAGCTAAATGAAAACGATAATGGTAATGTTCGATTCACTGAATAGGCACATGCTATCACCCTATGGTTGTGATTGGATAAAAACTCCTAATTTTGAACGTTTAATTCAAAAAACTGTCAGATTCACCAATGCTTTTGTCGGCAGTATGCCGTGCATGCCTGCAAGAAGAGAACTTCACACCGGAAGATATAATTTTCTTCACAGAAGTTGGGGACCTTTAGAACCGTTTGATGACTCAATGCCAGAAATTTTAAAAAAGCAAGGTATTTACAGTCATCTCATAAGTGATCATTATCATTATTGGGAGGATGGCGGTTGTACGTATCATACCAGGTATAACAGCTGGGAGATTTCAAGAGGCCAAGAAGGTGACCCATGGAAAGGTAATTTAACTGACAATATAGAAATTCCTCCATTTCTCAAAAACAATCATGTGTCTCCTTCAATGCGGCGGCAAGACTGGGTAAATCGGCACTACATACGTAAAATGGACAAGTACCCACAATCTCAGACATTTCTTAAAGGGTTTGATTTTATCACTACTAACCATTTGGAAGATAATTGGTTTCTAACAATTGAAACCTTCGATCCTCATGAACCTTTCTTTTCTCATCAAAAATATAAAGAGTTATATCCGCATAATTATAATGGGCTGCATTTCGATTGGCCGGGTTATGACTATGTTACACAAGACGAGCAAACTATGCAGCATGTACGCAATGAATACGCTGCGCTAGTCAGTATGTGTGATGAAAACATAGGCAAGCTCCTGGATTTAATGGATAAATACGACTTATGGAAAGATACGATGCTCATCGTAAATACCGACCACGGATTCTTGCTGGGTGAGCACAATTCATGGGCAAAATGTTGGATTCCTTTTTACAATGAAATCGCACATATCCCTCTATTTATTTGGGACCCCCATGTAGGGGTTAAAAATAAAACTTGTGACTGTCTCGTTCAAACCATAGACTTGCCGCCTACTATTTTAGATTTTTTTAACGTGCAAATACCTGAAGATATGCAGGGCAAGGCGTTAAAAGATACAATCCAATCAGGAAAAAAAATTAGAGATGCAGCGTTGTTCGGCATACATGGAGGTCATGTAAACTGCACCGATGGTCGCTATATTTACATGCGTGCCCCTGCAAAACCCTCTAATTCTCCTCTATATGAGTATACCCTCATGCCGACACATATGAGAGAAAGATTTTCAACTCCTGAACTTAATGACATAAGTTTGTCTCAACCATTTGAATTTACCAAAGGATACCGAACCATGAAAATAAAAGGCACACCATGGTACGATTTTTATAAATATGGTACTTTATTATTCGATTGTAAAAATGACCCGCGACAAATAGGCCCTATACACAATCCTGAAATAGAGCAAAAAATGTTAAATTGTATGATAACTTTAATGAAGGAAAATGATACTCCAGTCGAACAATATGAGAGAATTGGAATAAATAATGCTGTATAATTTTGAAATTCAGCAATAAATAAATTTAACTTTTTATTAAAAATTAATCAAATTCTGAACATATTTATTTTAAAATATTGATTATTTATCTTTAGAGAGTTATTAATGCCTTTTTCACTTTTAATAAAACCAGCAGGTCCGGATTGCAATCTTTCCTGCAAATATTGTTTTTATAGCCGTAAAAAAGAGCTATTCGCAGAGAAAAACCATCTTATGCATGATGCAATCCTTGAAAAAATTATAAAAGACTTTCTCGCCCTTGGTTTTCCTATTACTAATTTTGCCTGGCAGGGAGGAGAACCCGCCATAATGGGACTTGATTTTTACAAACGTGCTATAGATTTACAAAATAAATATGCCAATAAAGATGCAATTATAAATAACAGCTTCCAAACAAATGCCACACTGCTCGATGATAAATGGTGCAAATTTTTTAGTCAGCATAATTTTCTTCTGGGAATCAGTCTTGATGGTCCAAAAATATTTCATGATTATTATCGTAAAGATTTTTCCGGCGGTCCGACATTCGAAAAAGTAATGAACTCGATAGAATTGTGCAGACAAAATAAAGTAGAATTTAATATTCTTACTTTACTGAACAATCAAAATGTCAAACAACCGGATGATTTATTCGACTTTTTCGTCGAAAATAAGTTTGAATATCTGCAATTCATACCATGTGTTGAGAAAGATGCTTCAAATGGAAAAATTGCGGAATATGCAATCAGCGGAAAAGAATTCGGAATATTTATGTGCCGGATTTTTGAAAAATGGAAAAAATTTGGTGTTGCAAAATTAAGTATTCGGTTATTCGATTCTATCATGAATCATTTTGTTTACGGAAATCATTCGGATTGTACTTTTCAAAGAAAATGTAATGATTACATCGTCATTGAACATAATGGAGACGCTTACTGCTGTGATTTTTTTGTAGATAAAAATACTAACCTCGGCAATATAATGAATACATCTGTAAATGATTTATTTAACAGCCCTATAAAGAAAAAATTTGCTGATGCAAAAAAACAGCTATGTCAAAAATGTTTTGTTTGTCATTTTTCTGAAATATGCAGAGGCGGCTGCCTTAAAGACAGGATTGTTTTGGAAGATAATTTTTCTGCTCCGAGTTATCTTTGTGACGGCTATAAAATGATATTTGAAAAAATTGCACCTGAATTGGCTTCAATTGCTGCAAACTTTATACATCATAGGAGTCTCTAAGCAGGTATATCCTGGAAATATTTTTCTGTTAAATCCCGAACTTTCGACCTCTTGCATGCCACGCAGATTGCGATTGCAAATCCTTATTGGTAATTAACAAGGAAAAAAATGCCGTTTATAAACCAGTCTATTCAATAAACCCTGTATCTCTTAGTAAAAAAGTAGGTCATGTTTTTTACATGCATTAATACCTTTTTATCTTTTTTTATATTTACCTTTGCTGAAAAGTTTTGGGTATAAAGTTTTTCTTATTGTCTCGATGCCGAATATAATGATGCCCGGTATTAAAGCTATTTGCCATTGATATAATGACAAAGGTACTGTTGTGAATGGTCTTTGGAATGCGCGAATGTAGATAACTGACAACTGGAAAAAAATCGCGATGATTACGGCTCCGATCATCCAACGATTTTTGAAAACGCCAAGTTTAAAAATTGTAATTTCATCAGAACGGCTAATGAAAGCTAAAACCCATTCGAAGAGTACAACGCTGCAAAATATAATGGTCGAAGCATCTTCAAAAGGAATCTTTCCCAACAGCAAAGCGAAAATAATTGTTGATAAAATTGCATAAAGGGATGCGAAAAACGCAACTCTCATCATCATGCCTAAATATAGCAGGCCCACTTTCGGGTCTCGCGGGGGCTGTTTGAGTTCTGCGCCAGTTTTTGGTTCGAGGCCAAGCGGGATTGACAACATTGCGCCTGTAACGAGATTTATCCAGAGAATTTGAAGAGGCATGAGAGGCGATCTTCCTAAAAAGAAAACACATGATATCAAAACGAGCAGTTCGCCAAAACAGGTGCTTAACTGAAATAAAAGAACGTTTCGAAGGCGATTAAAGATCGCTCTGCCCTCTTCAACTGCGACAACAATGGTGGCGAAGTTATCATCTGCAAGAACCATATCACAGGCTTCCTTGGCAACATCGGTTCCGGTGATTCCCATAGCTATGCCGATATTGGCGGACTCCAGGGCGGGAGCATCGTTGACGCCATCGCCGGTCATAGCAACAATTTCGCCGCGACTTTTGAAAGCTTCTATGATTCGCAATTTATGCAGCGGCTCAATGCGTGCGAATACGGTAATGTCTTCAATCTGCGAATGCAAATCTTCGGTGCTTAGCTGCAATAATTCGGAACCACTAATTGCTTTTCCGGTTGATAATCCGATCTGGTCTGCGATTGCTTTTGCGGTGATCTTGTTGTCGCCGGTGACCATGACAACTTTCATTCCGGCATCCTGGCATTGCGATACTGCTTTAATCGCTTCATCACGCGGCGGATCAATCATTCCGAAAAGACCGAGAAATATCAAAGCGCCGCCAAGATTTTCTTCGTCGATTTTATCAAAGGGATATTCTACATAAGCGGCTGCGATAACTCGCATCGCATTTTTGGCGAAATCTTCATTGGTTTTAAGTATTTTATGTCTTTGATCATCTGCAAGGTCTTTGATTCCGCCCTGTTTAAGAATCTTCCCGCACATTGAAAGGACTCTTTCAGGAGAGCCTTTAAGCCATAGAATATTTTTATTATCACTGCGGTTAAGAGTTGCCATGTACTGCTTTTCACTTTCAAAAGTGATTTCGCCAATCCTGGGAGATGTTTTTTCGGCCTCATCTTTTCTGATGCCTGCTTTTGCGGCAACGGCAATAAGTGCGCCTTCAGTTGGATCTCCGATGATGGCGTAATTATCCTCTTTCTTTGTGAGAGAGGCATCATTGCACAAAGCCGCTGCGGTTAATAATTTATCGAATGAATCTTCCAGAGGCACAGACAAAGGATGGTTGTTTTCGAGGAATTGACCGGTTGGCTCGTAGCCTGCGCCAGTGACTTCAATGATTTTATCATCACAGAAAAGTCGGCCTACGGTCATTTGATTGAGCGTAAGAGTTCCGGTTTTGTCGGAGCAAATAACGGTTGTCGAGCCGAGGGTTTCGACGGCAACGAGCTTTCGGATGATTGCATTGTTTCGGGCCATTATCTGCATCCCGATTGCCAGAACGATTGTAACCACCGCAGGCAGACCTTCTGGAATGGCGGCAACTGCCGCAGAAACGGCTAGCATAAAAATTTCAATCAATGAAATCTGCCGCCAAAAACCAGCAAGAGCGAGTAAAACGCAAGCAACCAAAACAATTACAATCAGGTAACGGCTTAGACTGTGAATGCTTTTTTGGAGAGGCGTTTTTTCAGATTCTATATCGCGCATAGCACCGGCGATTTTCCCTATCTCGGTTGACATACCCGTAGAAACGACGACAGCATTTGCGCGACCGGAGGTGACGTTTGTTCCCATATAGACCATATTTGTCCGGTCGGTAATCGAGGCATCGTGCGAGGTTTTGCCAGTTTCTTTTTCAGCTGGCATTGATTCCCCGGTGAAGGCAGCTTCGTTTGTTTTGAGGTTTTGAGCTTCAACAAGGCGGGCATCTGCCGGAACACGATCACCGCTTTCGAGGGCGATGATGTCGCCTGGAACTATATTTTTGGCTTCGATTTCGTCTAGCTTGTTATCGCGTTTGACTTTAGATTTCAGCGATACCATGCGTTGGAGAGCATCCATTGCTTTGCGAGCTTTGGCTTCCTGTAAGAATCCGATTATTGCCATGAAAAGAAGAACGCCCAAGATGACGGAGCCGTCGAGCAAACCTTTGAATATCAATTTTACCATTGCAGCGGCCAGAAGTATGTAAACCAGAGGACTTGTGAACTGGTGAATGAATATGAAAAAAAGTGATTCCTTTTTCTTGGGTGCAAGGATGTTTGGGCCAAATTCTAAAAGTCTTTGCTTTGCCCCAGAATCAGTTAGGCCGGTGATTTTGGTGCCAAGCCTTTGTAGGACTTCTTCGGATGTGAAGCCGTGCCAATTCTTTTCTGGTTTATTTTCGGTTAGTTTATCCAAATGAATGTGCCTTTAAAACTAATACTTTAAAGAGAATTGCACGTTTTAAAATCAGGGATTATCCTTAGTACGGTTATCAGCAAAACCTCTGACACGAGAACAGTGGTAGACGAACTTGTCTCTTAACATCAAAACCATTTTTAATTTGTATCAAAGTATTTTACATAATCCTCAGGTGGCTTCAAAGGTCTATGTATTCCCATTTTGGTATAATTGTCTTGCACACTTTGATAATCATTTGCCGAGTCTCTTGCTTGAAATCCGAAAGTATAATCAATAAATATTTCCTGAGCCCAATCATAAGCTGTGTAAGTTTGTGTTCTATTGATAACCTTGTTTCCAAGTGGATAAGAATTGTCTTCGTCCAAATATTGAACATCATCATCTGAATCAATCTCAACAAAAGTTGAACCTTTGAAGATAATTGGCTTTACTCTGTCAAAATGTGGAGTTCCTAAAATTTCAAGCACGTCACCAACACGCCAATCAGCTACATCGGCCATTGGAATTATCAATTTACATTTTACATAATCAGGATTAAATGCGCTATCAGGCGCGGCATGTATATTTGTTACAACCGGGTCTGCAATGACTCTGTAAAGCATGCTATTATGTAAAAGCAATTTATCTTTTGGATAAGCTGGGCTATGGTCTTGAACCCAAGTTTCATATTCTATGCTGTTTAAGATTGTAGCAGGTGAACCAGATAGAACCGCCTCTTTAATATCAAGCTCGATTGTTTTTAATAGTAAATCTTTTTTGCGATCTGGCCTAAAGTCAGTCGTTAATGTCCCATCTTCCTTGCAAACAAGTCTGTATTTTACAGGGTCAGAAGCTTCATAATCCTTGCATAAACAGCTTTCACCATATAAATGCAGTTCAACCCAAGGCTCTTCCCATGTCCAATTATCAGGGTCATTCATAGGCGAAATTATCGATTGTGCAATATAGTTTTTTGCCGTAAATAACTGTCGTTTACTATTCATCCAAACAAAAACTTGCTCGCCTGACTGATATTCGTAACCTTCTCCAAACAAATCAAGACTCCATTGTTTTACGGCTTCCTGCTGCTCTTCTGAAAGTAAATCATAAGGCAGGATATATTTCAATTTTGTAAATGGGTCATAATGATGAACTGGCGGGTCAGGTCTGGGCGGATTATTATCAAGCTGTAAAACTCTGGGTGCATCCACATGAAAG
Organism: Phycisphaerales bacterium; assembly: GCA_039679715.1. Classification (GTDB taxonomy): domain Bacteria; phylum Planctomycetota; class Phycisphaerae; order Sedimentisphaerales; family UBA12454; genus UBA12454. The sequence continues at coordinate 14,727 of JBDKUM010000218.1, read as the reverse complement.
AAAGTCTCTGTAAAGAAACCTTCCGGCACATCTTCCCAATCCAGAATCATTACTACATTCTCACCTGAACTTGCCAGTGCCATATTCATATTTGCGTCACCTGAAACAGTAGTATGAGGAGTGCCAACTAAACCGCCTTTACCGGTATGAACAGCATGCGGATATAAATTAGTAGGCTGGCATTTGTACCATATACCACTTGTGCTTAAAGGTACGTAACTATAATGCGTTTTTAATGTTTCAGCATCGCGCGAAACGATTCTATTGTTTAAAACCAAACTACCTACCGAGCAACTTTGACCAAAAACTAATGGGCCATATTCTTCAATATCATCCGGCGATTCCCCGGATGCGCAGCTTTTTGCGTATATTTGCTTTTGCTCAGTTATAGCAATTTTTTGCAATACTGTCTTTGGCGCATTTTTTATAGCATCCGGCCAATAATATCTTATAAAGCAAGCATAGTAATAAGCATTTATAACCATAAAATAGCTTGGCGTAAAAATACCTGTACCTGCATGAAAATTACCGCCCCTAAAAATACTTCCTACATGGTAAGCATTTTCATCTTCGGGATATTGTCCATTTACAAGAATACTTCCATCGCTCCAATGAATTAAATCTGCTGCCTCATTTGGTTTGTTGCCATATAATGACATCCACTTACTTACCAAAGCCTGGCAGATTGATATAGCTTTACCAACCGAAACTGTGCCGTACTTACCGCCACTGCCATCAGCCCCATTTGAAACAATACTAACTACATCTCTGCTTAAAGAAACATCCTTATAAATTGCAAAATCCAGCAAATCTTTTAAATCCAATAATAGCTCTGGCTGGCATTGATAATGAATTTTATAAGCAATCGTTCTTGTTTCGTCATAACTCCAAGTTGCACTGCATCCATCATGCCTGATGCAAATATCTCTGCTCCATCCGGCCTTTGCAAAATAACTGCCGTTATCAACTGTGCCTTTATTTATTGTATCACTTACAGTGATATATGTTTTATTTTCGGTTTCGATGAATTTAACATCAAGAATATAAACCGATTTCATTTTAGCAGGGTCATAGCTTATTTTATCATTCGTATTATCGCACAGATGTAGCATCCAGCCGACTTGAACATTCGGATTCCAATTATCAACTATCTCACCATTTTCACGATTGCCCGGCGTTGTAAAAGTATATATCGGTATCTTTTCATATTGGTTATTGTTTGCGGGCGGGTCTGTCAGACTTGTGATGTCCTGCTTAGCATAATAAGATATACCGCCATCATAAACGACAATTCCTTTTTTATATGGTTGTTCCCCACACCATTGAATTCCTTGATTCGTAAAAGCTGTTATATCCATAAACTGCTCATCAAATTTGTTGATTGCAGGAATTGTATTTGTCCTTGCGCCAAACCATTTACAAGGCATATCATAATTGCCATAGCGATTCATGGCATAACCGTAAGGAGAAGTAAAATTGGGACTCCAGGGTTCTTTTCTAAAATCAAGGTCTGAACCTGCGTGGTTGGCAGCCATAAATGGATTATACCTGCCACAGGTATATCTCAATCCTCTCCGCAATGTTCCGCCATCCGGTATTAAATCCCATTGCGCCCACAAAGCAGATTCAGTTGGCGGGTTAGATACAATATAAGGGTCGACACTGTCACGTAGTGCATTGCGCATCATATTTGTCGGCGTATAACGATGCTCCATATCAAAGTACCAATCATAACTGCCATGTACTTTTAAAAATAATTCAATTCCGGCTTCATTTTCACCCCACAATTCATCGCTTACATGCAAGTAGTCATTCCAGCTTGGAATCTCGCTATCTGAAACTCCTTCCCAATTTCCTCCTTCCTTATATCTTTGAAGTGAACCATTTGGATAACTGCCGATATAATAAATACTGCCAATTGAAGGCTCTGCTGGCGGATTGCCAAAATTAGCTCTTCTCCAGTTTGCACGGTATGTAGAATTTACCGGCAATCTGAAACGACTATCGCTTAAAATAACTTCAATGTGATTTTGCAGGCTCCCTGTGATTTTTGGATTTTCTGACCAATTGCCAAAACCAGCAGGAGAATTAAATTTTACAGCTCCGCCAAAATTACAGTATTGATTGCCGGGAAATGATTTGAAATGATTAAAACCATCCAACTCACTGCCAAGTACACCATTTCCATCAACATCTACAATCCATATTTGATAAGGATATTCTTCCTGCTGCCGCCATCCGATACGCGTTCGAACATCATAGCAAGGCCCTAAATTTGCGGCATCGGTAATATGTAAATGATTAAAAGGAACTTTATATTTATTATTTTTGCACCATAAGACATCCCGCTGATTAGACAAGTTCGTTAATGCCTGCTCTTTATATGCTCGGATTATATGTTCAAATTGTTCTGACGGATCAACTTCCTTTGGGAAAAATAAATGACTATCGCATTCACAAAGGTCTTCTATCGTATATCCATCATCAACAACGATATCATAATGGATTTCTTTGCCCGGAAAACTTTTTGAATAATCATGTATATAATTACCGCTATCAGGTACAAGCTGCCAATTACCCAAAGAATCCTGAACCTGCCAGCTTGTGCCATTAGGCTGCCATTCGATTGCCAAATCTGTTTGCTCTTGCCAAAAAGCAGGCGCGTATTTCGGCTCTGTCGATTCTATATTTGGATAATCATCTGAATTTTTAACGTTTTGAATTGCTTTCCAGACTCTTATTCCATCACCATCTAAAAGCAATTTATTTTTTGGCCATTTCCCAGCTGACCAGCTTTCACCTGTCCAACTATGAGGTGGGATATCAGTTAATTCGATATTCCGTTTTGCCTTCCATCCATTTTGCCAGCTTACGCACGCATCTTTTTTATAACCGCTGCTGAAATTTTTTCGCCATGTATCAAAATGAATTTTACTTCTATATTCAATAGTTCCATTATCATCATATTCATATAGTCCCGGCGGCCCAGCAAAAACCAGTGACCAATTTTCTGTATCATACGTCCCATCAGCTTTGATCGGAGGTTTGTTGCTATTATTTTTTAATGCTGAATAAACATTGCCTTTATAAAATTTCCTGAATCCCGTTAAATAACTTTCTGTATTTTTCCACAAACTTGTATAATTTGTAGTATCTTTGCAATATACCTGCCAAGTCAGTATGTCTTTGTTTATTTTCCATCTTATATATCTGCCTGATGAGGTTTGACCTTGACTACTTCCGTGCTTCATGCCATGCGATGTGTCAAATACTGCAATCTCCCACATGCCTCTATATCTAAATGGGATCAATGAATTAAGCTGCGCTGATGTTGGATTTAATGGTAAAATAGTTTCTGACCATTTAAAGCCGGATGAATCATATTGACCTGCAGAATGAAAGTTCAGTAAAAAAACCAATCTCCGCAAATCATCTATATGCAGAGCAGAAACTATGGGTTTTGCTCTGCGCTCTATATCTTCACGGAATTTCTTCCAGTCTGCTCGTTGATGATAAACCTGGTTGTTTGCCATTATTGATAGACCGCCATCAATTTACCTTCAAACATTGTTAGTGTCCGTTCCTCCGGCGTGCCAACATACGAAACAGTTTCATCGAGCAGGTAAATAGTTGAACCATCAATTTTTTTAAATTCAGTTATCTTAACAGCATTTCCGATTGGATAAACTGGTACACAATCCTTTATGGCTATACCAGTTTCCGTTTGGCGGTTATATAGGCATGATGAATATTCGATTTTAATTTCTTCAGAAATTGTCCAATCAATTGCATTTTCATGCGGAGCAAGGTCTGGGCTTTCCATACCATCAGGGTCTGTGTTTGTCATAATATAGACCCTGTTGTCCGATGGATCGGTAACTTTTGCATTTACAGAGTACTCAGTGCCAGATTCCCACTGGGGCTCATCGATAAGCCTGACTATATAGTATCCGAAACCTGCATATGCTGGACTATCTGATGAAGCATAAGGGTCTTGAAATGTAGGCGCAACTACAATCTTTCCACGCAATTGCGTTGAACCTCCGCCACCGCCGCCAAATCTGATTACCGCCCATTTTGTACCTGTGCCAGTTTCTTTCCATAATATAGCTGCTGCGCCTGATGCAGCACTTTTTAATTTTGCCTTGTCCTCTGCCTCTATATCGGCGCAAGTGTGCGTTTCATCTGTTATGTCTATTTGAACTGTCACAATGCCGGCGGCATACGCTCTACCTATAGCATTGGCTGCAATAGGCTCTGCAGCAATAACAAACCTGCCGCCACTGTGTATTGCTAATGATGGAGCTAATCCTGTAAAACAATAAGTGTTTTTAAAATTATTATCAGCAGCATCAATCTCACTGCCTGAAATTCCTAATACACCAAACCTGTCAACCGCAAACAATGTTGTATTTTTTATATAAACCATGTTTGCAGGCAATGTTTGCGGTATATTTGCATTTATATTGGTTTTTCTGTATATATAATCCTGTGCAGCATCGATCATCGCATTGTACGTGCCTGCCGGAATTCTGAGCTTATCGCCATTTCTTACTTTTTTAAAGGTATCAGCCATCTAATCTCCAAGCCCCAATGCAGAAAAGTTTGCCGATGGATAAACTTCATGGACATATACAGATTTTGGAATTTGTATCAGACAGTTTTGATCAGTTGATTTTTCGTATCGTACCCACAGATACTCCCAGCCTTTTTTGTTTATGCCTGTAATGCTTCCAATTGTGATATCAGTTTTATTCGGGCTTGCTGCAAATTTATAGGTTATTTCCCAATCCCCGAAACGCCCGCTCTTTGCTCCGGATGCTCCTGCAAATAAAACCTCACCTGCTGAAAAGCCATGCCAGCCGCTTGCATTGACCTTTCCAACCAGATTGAATATTGATAATTTAAAACCGGTATCAATATTGAGCTTGTTTACAACCCTTGTCTCACTAAAATTAAAAACAGGAACAATGATATCAATGCCGTTTACGCTATTATCATCAACATTAATTGCACCTTGAAAGTCGGGCGCATTTGTTCCATATTTATGAACTTGCAGCGGAGATATTGTTTGTGTAATTTTTTGAGTTCCGCCGCCTGTGTCAAAGCTGTACTCAAATTTATCCTCTTTTTTCTCATTATAGTTATAGTTTACAGTGCCAAGCCAGATTCTATCTGCAATTTGTTCAATATCGTAAGATGCTCTCGGAATATTGTCTAAGGGGTCATCATTTATTGCCCATGATTCAGGAGCTTCATCAAGTAATGCAGCAATCGCCTCTTTATCATCACTTGTTGCATTTGGGTTTTGCGTATCAGGCTCTTGCTCAATGATATACTCTACAGTTGCACTTCTTGCATTGCCTCCTGAGCGTTTTCGTCCTGCCCATCTTTCTGAAACTGTAAAAGTCGCGGCCATTATTATTCTCCAAACTCCATACCGCCGCTGTCAGTATTGTCTGCAATTTCTTCTGTAGCAGCCGCAGTTCGCAAGGTAGCATCCGCGATTTTCTGCATTACACCGCCTGCACCAATTTGGCCCAGGCCAAATGCGCTGAATGTTCCTGCAATCGATGCCTTATCAAGTCCGCTTGGCTGCCAGTCTTTTTTTAGAGCAGTGAGTGCTTTTACAGTAGGAGCAACCGGCTCTTTGGCTTTTGCCACTGCCGCATTAAATTCTTCTTTAGTTTTTGCAAGTTCTGCTGCTGTATCCTTTGATGCTTTTTGATTTTCATCGATTACCGTTTTAAGGCCATTTTCAACATACTGATTTGCAGCTCCTAAGCCTGAATCAAATTCTTTTTTTGACTGCTCTCTTCTTTTTACTCTGCGTGATTCGATATCCTTTAAAGAATCTTCCTTGTCCTTGTCGATTGCAGCACGTTTCGTATCTGCCTCTTTATCTATTTGCAGAAGCTTAGAATCGGCTGTTGCCTCTCGATCCTTTTTATCCTGGGCAAAGCTTTCTTGTAATTCTTTTTCAGCGGCTGCCGCATCGAACTTAGAATCAGTGATTTTTTTCCACCAGATCCAAACTCGCATAAGTTTTTTGGCAACCCAGTCAATTGTATTTCCCCACCATTCTTTAAAGGTAATCCAAATAGACTGAAAGAACTGAACACAATCAACCCATGCAGTTTTTAATAGTGCTACGGCACGCGCCCATGTTCTTTGTATAAAGGCGGCTGTCTCTGCAAAAGCAACCTCAATAGCATAAACAGTTGCATACCATGCAACTGCAATTGAATAAACCAACGCATACCAGATTTCAGCTATAAATAGTTTTATGCTGTTCCAGTAGCCAAGCATCCATTCTTTCGCGCGCAGCCACTCCATCTTTAGAAATAGCCACGCAATACGAGCAGCAGTTCCAATATCTCCATTAGCCAATGCTGAGGTAATACCGCCTATTGCATTTGTCACGTCAGTTTTTAAGGTATTAAAACAGCCTCCAAGCCAATTAAGAAGTTGGCCACCATATCCAGTAAAATATAAAAATATGCCGGTCAATGCCGTAACCGCTGTAATTATCATACCAATTGGTGACATTAAGAACATTAATGCAGTTCTAATAACCGAAAAACCTGTTCTTATTACCGCAATTGCTTTACTTACAAAAATCATGGCATAACCAAAAGCAACGAAAGCACCTCCAGCTGCCACAAGTGATGCTGCAACTATTAAAACGATACGCACAAGACCGCGGTTTTCTTTGATCCAATTTGATATTTTGCCGACAATTACAGCTATTTTATTCGATAAATCAGTAATAATCGGGGCAACAGCAGCGCCTATATTTGCAAACGACATTTTTATAGTTCGCCACATTCTATTTAGTGCGTCATTTAGTTCCTCCGCAGATGCTGCATCTTCGCTTGATAAAACAAGCCCCAGCTGTTTTGCTTCATTCATTAATTCATCTAATCCGGCTGCTCCTTTTTCAAGCATAGGTAATAAGGATGTTCCGCTTTTTCCAAATACTTTCATTGCTATTGCAGCACGCTGGGATGGATCTTGAATCTGGCTGAGCCTATCTGCCAAAAGCCTGAATTGCTCTTCTGGCTTTAAATTTTTAAATGAACCAGCATTAAGGCCGAGCATTGCAAATATATCTGTCGTTGTTTTTAAGCCCATATTTGCGTCGAGAATATTTTGCTGCATTTTGCGGATACCTTTTTCAAGCGTTTCTATATTGCTTCCCGATTGTTCCGCGGCGAATCCAAGTGCACTTAATGATTCAACTGAAACACCTGTTCTTTTCGACATCTTTGCTATATCGTCGCCAAAAGAAGAAAAATATTTTGCAGCACCGATCAATGGCGTTAAAATTGCAGTACCTAAACCCATCATCTTTTTGCCAAATGATGAAATGGACTGACCCCATTTTTTAATATCTGTTTCAGCAGCCCTGAGTCCTCGCATTAATTTGCTTTTATCTGCAAAGATTTCGACATATGCTGCGCCTGCTTTTATTGCACTTGAATTTGCCATCTTCTTCCTTCAAAAGCTTCTTTAAATAATCTTCTGGACTCTGCATCCTTAACTTCAATTGCATTTGCCCGCTTTCGTTTTTTTGCATAATATGGATTAAAATCAGTAGGATAAAATGTCCTGGCTTTTTTAGGATCGCTGTTGATATTGCACAATAGTGCCATCAGTGCAGAAACTCTGTTCCACTCCATCCTATCGCGATATTCAATCGCTTCGCTCATCCACCATAATTCACGCAGTGTAAGTGGCGCGGGGTCAATGCCTAATAGACCGGCTATGATATAGATTGTTCGCCAAATATTTCCGTCAGCTTTTGATTCACATCGATTTCGTCCATTTTCTGCGTCACTCGCGCAATCGCGATGTCTATCATCTTCTGCTGGGTCGCTGCCGCTTTGGCTCTGTCGGTCCGACCCCGTTTCTGGAAAAAATCAATTATCTCACCGTAAAAAGCTGTATGTGCGGCAAGTATCACATCACCTCCAAGTGCCTGGCCGAATTGTTCACTTGTAATGTTTTGCGAATCTGCCTGGGGTTTAACCATACAATAAAGCACATCGCACAGTAGTATCTCATCTGTGCCGAGTCTTGTAAGTAGTGGCGGATCTCCGGCCTCTGGCTCAAGTAAATTAATATTCAGTAAATCGCGGACCCGTTTTGCACTATCAATTGTTAAACTTATAGTCCAATTTCTGCCCGCGCTATCTGTAAAAGTTTTCATTTCAATATCCACAAAAGTAGTAATATTTTAGTTCAAAAAAATAAAATAAAACGAAAAACCAACATCAGGTTTTTGTATCTCGTCGTCCTGCGGAGTGAAGCGTGAAGCGAAAACAACGAAATACGTTTCACGAGATAAGCTTCACAATTTATCCTGCTACTACAATATCTTCCCAAGCAAGATACTTGGCGAGTTTAGCTGTAACATCAACTGTAATGGCCTCTTCGAGCGATTCCTTTCTATCAAACTTTGTGATTGAAAAATTCCCGCGTGGACCCGAGCTGCCATCCTCATCCTTCTCGCCTGTCAATGCCGCAAGGCAAACTGTTGTGCTGTTGAGCATTGCAGTTTTTATAGCTGCAAAAAATGCATCGCCGGGCTTCCAATTCATCGTCCAGCTTAGTTCGCATTCCCGCAGAGTTGCCGCTGTTGCCCGCCAGCCTTGATTTGCGCGTGTGCTGATATCGGCCTCGCCTGCTGAAACTGAAACTGTCAAATCTTTTACATTGGACGCTTCCGTCATTGCTGATAGTTCTGAATCCTTTGCGCCGTGATATAACTTTGCATTGATGCCTAAAATAAAATCTGCTGCTGCCATTTTAATTACTCCTAAAAATTATTATTTCTTTACACTGTTTTGCCATAAAGCTGCCATGCGAGGCTGGTTTACTGTTAATGCCGGCGTCATATACGGTCTTGCAGCGATATGAATATTTTTATTTCTTATTTTTGCAGTCCCGCTGTATTCTAGCGTGTGAGGCACATTTTTACCTTTAGCTCTAAGTGCCACTGGACCAACAATCACCGATCTGGCCTGCGGGTCAAACGAATAATAAATATAGTTTCGCAGAAGTCCTGTGTGACTTAGCGGCGGCTTGCCGGGTTTACTGACCGCATTATGCGTTGATGCTTTCTTAATAGATCTTCTTGCGGTAAGCCTGATCATTCCGCCAATTCGGTTTAATACTTTTCGCGTAGCAGAATCCACCGCCTGAACAACAGCCGGACTATCAAAGAACAAGGTTTTAACTTTGCATAGCGACTGTCCGAATTGTGACAAGCCCTTTGCCACTTTCAGCTGAAATACCCCATGAATACATCCGCTCTTGTAACATTTGTCATCGTCCCGATTTCAGCGGCAATCCATGCAAGGTCAAGATTATCAAAGCTGATCACGCACAATAAATTATTTCCGCTGTTTGGAGCTTTAATATCTACAGGCCAATATGAAGTTACTGCCGCGGTATCTGCAAATAACGTCAAAGCCGTAGGCAAACCGCTCTGTGGGTCTTGATTGACTTGCATTGAACCAAGTGTAAAAGTAATCGTCGCAATTAATTGTGCCGGGCCTGCATCTTTATTTCGCCCGCCGAAGATTCTCACAACAACTGTTCCGTTTTCATCGCCAACTGCGGCAAGCATTAAATCAAGAGCATTGAGACCTTCCATACATATATTTTTTGCAAAGGATGGTTTAGAGTCTAATGTAGTTTCATCCAGCGCTGCATCGGCGTGTGTTGCCGACCTTATCAATTGCCAGCCTGATAATCGTTTTGTATCCATAGTTCTTCCTTTATTTTTTAAACAAATCTGTTTTTGCTTCGTCTAAATGGACTTGCAGGTGAAAGCATCCCGGTTAAATCACCATGACGAACACCTTTTAAGACCTGCAACCCGCTTAACTGCTGTGGAAATTTCATATTTCCGATTTGTACAAAGTATTGCGATCCTGCAGTTAGGGCTAGACCTGTCACAACGCCTGTATAGGGAATAGCTGTTTTATAGATTAAATTCCCAGTTAGATTTATTTGCCCGGTAGAGTAATTATTTACACCAATACCATCTTTTGTATATTCGCTGCCTGCAATGTTGCCTGTTATATTTATAGTTCCACCCGATACATTATTTACTCCATAGTTTGAACCCGCACCGCCCTGGACATTACCCACGATATTAATTGTACCAGTAGATTGATTCTGAATTGCATGTGCTGAAGATATTGCGCCACCCCCGATTATCCAGGGACAATTTATATTTACCGTTGCAGCATTATTGTTTTGTATGCAAAGATTGCCACTGTTAGTGCCTCCAACTATTTGCTGCGCATTTATCGTCAATATATAAGTTGTACCCGTTATATTTATAAAATTTGATGGATTTGATCCAGCCCGAATAGTTCCTGCATTTATAGTTCTGTTTCCTACACTGTTCAAATCTATACTTAACCTGCCTGATTTTGCCGGGCTTTCAAGATTTGTTAAAGTACCGCTTGCAGGGAAAACGGGGACATCCATTGTAAGAGTGTAGCCATTTAAATCGGCATAATCTCCGTCACTCGGCGGATCAACGGGATTTCCAGCACTAACATGGTCATACCACTGCGCTGTACTGCAATTTCCATTTGCATGTAGATATTTTCTCATTATTCAATCACCTTAAAATTTAAAGTTACTACACTGGTAAAAACAGAAGGCGGCTGGATATGCTCAACCGAATACAAAGGATCAATAGATTGTTTAAAGCATACAGCGCCGATATCCTGATAAACTTTATTGCGAAAACTTTTAGCAATAGCTAAGACAAGTTCTGTCAAAGCGGTAACCTCGATATCATCTGGAGTTTTAACAGCTTTTTGAATCGCGATATCTACCTGGTAATCAAATTCACTCCTACAGCGGCTGGAAGTTGCGATATTTACACTTTTAGGAACAACAGTAACTTTTAAATTTGATAAATCCTTTAATTCATAAAAAGGAAACAGTGTCTTAACCGCGGTAAATGGCAATGCGAAGTTACTGTCATTTAAAGTCTGAACGATATTTTCAGCTAATTGCAAAACCATATTACTCTTCGCCCTTTTTCACAGCGGCAAGACCATTTGGGTTATCCATCTTAAATGCGTTTGCGTCAAAAAGGCACGGCCGCTCTCTGCATACTGCACAAAAAGTCTGCAAAGCATTAATCAATCTCTCTTCCTGTGCAGTTTTATCTTTAATCATCTTCTGCAGCGAAGCAACCAGGCAGTAATTGCTGTACATAAGATATGCAACCAAAGCAAAACAAAGACCGAGTTCACCATATTTCATGAACTGATCGGCTATAGTTACAACGTCATTGGCCTGACCCGCACCAGATGCGAGCATATAAAATGGAACCGCTGATAAAACTATCTTAGTTGTAAGTGACATAATTAAATTTCCTTTGCATGAAAGCGAATCATTTTGTTGTATGGGTCGCTATATCTCCAACACCCATCATTAATAAATAACGCTTCATAAGTTCTGCCATTAACTTCAATGCGGTCACCAGCCTTGGGAACCGTTAATAATCCATCAAAAACTAAATCTGTCGCATAAAATAAAAAATCAGTTATCTGGCCGCCAATCTTGAAACCGGACTGGTCTTCTATCTGGTAATCCGTCTTCCCAAAGCTGGCGCAGATATTTATTGTATCTGCGCCACGTTTATAGATTACTGTTTCCGATGCATGTGCTTTGAGCTTATCAGCTAAAAATTCAATTCCTTGTTTCAGCAGGTTTGCCATTAGCTCGTTTGTGCCCAAGTTCCGCGAATTGCCTTGATTCGGTAACCATCAGTTCCATCAGCAACCAGTGTAATAAAATCACCTTTTTTCGCGGTTGCTTTTGTATTGTCGATTTGGAAACCGTCACCGCCTGCGGCAATGCCAAGACCGCCAAGCGATTTATCAGCCGCCTGAAAATCAACAGAAACTTTTGCACTACCATCAGCGGCCATATTCATGACCGTAAATTCAAGCCCAACGGCTGTTGCCGGGAGAGTGATAATCGTATTATCCGCCGCGCAATCGTAGCAACAGTGAGATTCAGTAACCGCTGCATTTGCACTTGCTGCCTTGGTGATTCGAGCATTTTCAGGAAATGTCGGAACGCGAGCATCGAATTTATTCAATGCAACATAAACAAATTCATCCGCCGCATCAGCTGCAATAACTGATGTTCCGAGAAGTACATCGCTGGCTGCCTGTGCATCTCCGCCAATCTGTGTGGCCGCCCCGCTTCCAGCTACGCCGCCTTGCGGGTTGCCATCAGCGTCAAACCAGACAGGCAAGCCTGCTGCAAATGCCTCATTCTTTTTGGGAACTGCAAAGAGACCTTCAATGCACAGTGCACCTTTTACATTTGCCAGGATATCCAGCTTTGTAATACCGACAAGACCTTTTTGTACCACGATAGTACCGGCTGTTACATCAACAGCCGGTGTATAATCGATTGATTTGCCATTTTGATAGAAACTAATCATTTTTTTTGCTCCTATTTAAAAAAATATCTGAAAACTAATAACTGAAAGCTGACAGCTAATATCAAGCTTCGCCTTTGAACTTCACAGCGCCGCGATAATCCTGCTCTCTGACACCAAAATCAATAAAGCCTCTAAACTGAATACCGAGTGTGTTAAAATCGGCATCGGTTTTTTCCACTGTGGGTTGATCGATACCATTTAAGAACGCAACTTCCAGTGCCGGCAGTCTATTTGGATCGGCAAACAGATACCATGCCTTTGAACTGTAACCAGCAAATGAGGAATTGCTAAGATAGCTGCTCGAAACAACTTCATATTTACCGATATGAGGATTGGATGCAGGTTTACCTTTGTTCGCGGTTGTAGTTTCATTTAAAGTTGGTGACTTCATCAACAAATCAGCTGGAACTCTCAGTGCCGTCGGTACCAAAATTATCGAAGGCTGAACACCAAGGGGCTTACCATTTGGTTTTGTCTGCTCTCCAAATACAACCTCAGCATCTGTCAATGAATCAACACCTAGTACCGTATCTGCGCCATCTTTAAAATTTTTATGAGCCGCCGAGAAAAAGCTCGATGGATTAGAAAGAAGCAGACCCCACACAGCATCAGCAATCGCTTCTGCCGCTCCCATGCCAATCTGTCTGGGTACATCTGTAAATGCAGCCAAGTCGTCATTGATAATCATTTGGCGGGTTAACGCAAACATGATACCATGGGTATCAGCCTTCTGGCCATATTTCTGCTCATCGATTTTGCCGTGTTTAAGTTCACCATCCGGGCCAACCTGCTCGAACTTAAAACTTCCGGTCATGCGATAGCGGCTGTGCTCTTTAAAGTCATTAACACTTGCAATCTTGCAGATCTTTCGCCATGCATCTTCAATATAGTTATAACCTTCCAAAAGCATTTTATTTGCTACATTAGACAGAATCCCAGGCAGCGAAGCTGTGCTGAATGCCGCTGCAAGCCATGCCGATGCATCCCTGCGGAATCTCGGAAGCTGCATAGCGCAAATCTGCTCACAATATTCCTGGATACCGATACCGCGAAGTTTTTCAGCGGCATCAAGCGTTTGGTCATCGTAATATTTTTCCAATCGCGAGCCTGCAATACCTGAAGCCAACAATGCAACAGCTTCAAAGACCTTTGGGGTTGCCGCAGGTTTCTGCGAAGAGATGATATTTACGTTGGGTCTTGATGCCCGAAGAACTTCCAATTCACATTTAGCCTGATCCCAGCCTTCTGCAATTGCTTTTGCTTCGATATCATCGTATTTGCCACTGCAAATCTTCTTAATAGCAGCAATACGGGAAGTTTCCGCTGCAGCTGCTGCCCTGATATCAGAAACAGCAGATTCTGCATTGATTGTAGTTTCCTGATTTTCTTTATTGTCGAGATTTTCCATAGTTTGCTCCTGATTTTTTGCTGCAATTGTTGCCGAGGTATTATTATCAGCACCAAGGGTTACAAAACTTATTTCACCTAAGGTGCTTTTACGTGCAATATTAAGTGGACCGGTAAAATCTTTTCCATTTACTTTGGCAAGATTACCTGCTTTGATAAATTCAACCTGGTCGGCCCTTGCCCCAATCGATGCCTGCCATTTGAAGCCTTTATCAGCCAAGGCAATTACCCTCGTAACTCTGGGAGAGTCGCCTAAGATTTCGCCAACAGCGATGAGATTGTTTTCCAGAATATCCACATGGTCGGTCTGACCAAGCAAATCATCGATATCCTGATTATGGCTGATAAAAATCGGACGGGATGAATTGCCAACATTCAATCCTTGAAGGTCAATTACTACAGGATATTTCCAGCCTTCAAGCATCATCGGGCCACCCGTATAAGCAGTCATTGAGAAACGTCTGTTTTTTGGTTTTTCGTTTTCGGCTAGTACCTGCGCTGCTTCGATTGAAAAGTTTGCTGTTAAATTTAATTTATTCTGACTCATCATCTTTCTCCGTAACAGAAGTATTAGTTGTATTTGCTTGTGGCATCGAAATGCCAAGTTCATCCATTAATTTCTTCTCGCGTGCTCTCTGGCGAAGTTCAACTTCCCAGTCCTTACCCTGCTTTGCATATTCGTCTGCCAATGTTGTCGTGTGATTGGTAAGTCGAATTTCCTGTGCCTTTGCTTCTTTGGCCGGATCGACATGCTCTGTTCCATCCCAAAACCACTGATGGCAAGGCATCGTCCTAACAATAGTTCGCCAGTTCAGTGGCAAATTATC
>JBDKUM010000217.1:0-1797 GCA_039679715.1 Phycisphaerales bacterium | reverse complement strand
AGTGCGCTTACCTCATTGATATTGTCAAGCATACGGTACGACTGGTCAATTATAGTGTCGTTGAGAACATGATTAGCAAACATTTTATAGTCGTTGATTTCTTTTGCGGTGTATCCATTTTCGGCTTTTTGAACAGGAGTCACCAATCCGTTCGCAATACGTGATAATCCACAAGCTTGCTGCAGTTTGCCTAATGTGTATACGAATTTGGGCAAATTTTTAGCTTCGGTTTTTGCAGTTGAGGTTGTGTCCAGCATAATGATCGCAGATACTTCATCAGGATATTTAGCGGCATAGTATTCACTGTAAATACCGGACGCGGAGTGAGGCATCAAGACATAAGGAGCTTTGAAGCCAGTCGAAGACAAGGCGGTTCTGGTTTCTTCCATATAGTTTTCATTGGTCCGTGGGGTATCGGTCTGGTCGCTGAAACCAATACCAAAATACTCAATGCAAACCACCGTATATTCTTTGGCAAGCTCTCTCATCAGCGGGCCAAAGTCCGCGCTTGGCAGGGGTACTCCAAAACCCGGCAGCAACACAATGGTTTTTTCGCCGTTTCCCATAGCATACACATGCATCTTTTGCCCGTTTACTTCCACTATCTGTCCATAAGGTGAGACCGCTGCAAGTTCATTTGCATAAAATATTTTGTTGACTGCAAATCCGATTACATTAAGACCAACGATGATTCCTAAAATAATTGTCAAAACAGTCATTAACTTTCTACCTCTTTTCCTTTTGATTTTACCCATTTTGCTCACTCCTTTTCTGCGGGTGCGGATATCACGGAAAGATCCCGGGCTTTTCGACCGTCTGCAAATGCAAAGTTGTATTTTATGAAAAGCTCTCGCAACTCTAATAGAAATTGGTCGAACTCATTATCATCCATCATCAAAATGGTATTGCTCAAGAAAATCTTATCTTCACCGGGTTCTGGATTCTCGCCGTTAAAGTAATTGTGAAACTTTGCATATCTGTTCATCAAAAAACCCAATGCATTTTGTGAAGCATTTTCAAGGGTGTTTTGTTTGGATAATTCCTCTATATTCAAGGCAAGGGTCCTTTCCAGGCTCCCCCGGATCTTTTTTTCCGATACAACCGATAAGATATTGTTGTCCAATAGAATATTGATATGACGGTACATGGTGGTCCGCGGAACATCACTGATTTTTTCACAAAGCTCGGTCGCAGTAGTGTTTCCTCTGTTAGCCAGCTCTTGTATGATTCTTATCCGGACAGGATTTAACATAACCTCAATCATGTCTTTCATAATACCGCACCTCCGTTGATTCCAATAATAATATTAATACCATGAATGGAATCAGTCAAGTGAAATCTTGCTTTGAAATTATGCCAAAAGAACTAGCCCATTGTCGTCTCAGGCTTTGAAACCACACTATTGCGCTTTTTGGTACCATCAGTTATTGTGAAAATTTTGTTCGCAGACTTTACAGAAAGTGGTCGAGATAAAAGATAATAAGCGGGCAAAATAATGATAGAACTTTATTAGGAGGTGATATATCTTGGCAGTTACAAAAAAAACCGGGGCCAGATCCAATATGTCCAATAACTCAAGCGGAATTCATCCAATCAACGATCCGGTAGACGCTATAGACTTCTATATGCCCCTCCCTGACGACGTTTATAAAAAGTGGAAGTAATACAAATAGGCCTTGTCATCCCTGTTCAAGTAGAAAAAAGATAACCAAGCATACAATAATTAGGTGGATATAACGTTATATCCACCTAATTATTGTATGCTTGGTTATCTTTTTTCTACTTGAACAGGGATGA
>JBDKUM010000216.1:0-4704 GCA_039679715.1 Phycisphaerales bacterium | reverse complement strand
ATAGCTTCTCCACTGCATACAGCGGCAGGTTCAGCAGCCAATCTTCCTTTTTATAATCGGCCATTGATGTGCGTATCGACAGTTTGGGCTGGAATTTTTCATAATATGTTTTTAGACTCTTTGCCTTCGAATTTGTTTCGGCTTTGACTTCGATGGGGATGACTTCACTGCCATTATCCGCTGCAAAGTCGATTTCCGCAGTACCGCGGTTATTTGTCCAGTAATATGTGTCCAGTCCTTTGATCGTTTTTAGCTGTTGCAATACGTATTGTTCGGTAAGCGCACCTTTGAATTCCTTAAAAAGTTCGTTACCATCCAAAAGGGTGCTTTGACTAAGGCGTACCATGCAAGAAAGCAGTCCTACATCCAACAGAAACAGCTTAAAGGCTTTCACATCTTCATAAGCCTTTAGTGGAACAGCCGGTGCAGTCACACGATGTACTTTATGCACTAGGCCGCAGTCGGTCAGCCAGAGCAGTGCCAGTTCGTATTCCTTGGCTCTGGCGCCATTTCTGATCAGTCCATAGATAAATTTTTTATTCTCTTTGGCGAGTTGAGCGTGGATACTGTTCCAGAGCATTCTAATTCTGGGTACGGTTTCATTAGGCGCGTGTTTGGAAAAGTCCTGCTCGTAAGCTGCAAGAATGCGCTGCTGTATCTCGCGTGCTTCGTTAAAATCTTTATTTTCGGAAAAATGCAGTACCGCTTCTGGCATTCCGCCAACATAGTAATAATATTTGAGAATGTCTAAACAAAAAATACAACGAAAATATGTATAATACGTACATTTTTTCGAACTAAAAATTTAAAGCAGTAGGGACGATTTTAGGCTGCCGGGGGTTTTGCTTCGGAATACCCGTGAATTTTGGTATGCTGCGGCGCTGGGGAAATCAAGAAAGAAATAACGCCCCTAGAAGCAACGGGGACGCTGTTTTTGTTTCTTGATTGATAGAGTATTTATTCTTTCGGCAGGCTGCCGGTTGTTTTGCTTGCCGGGTTTAGGGTATAATAAAAATGGAATATCCGTATTGTATGTTCAGCATAATGGAAGAGGCAGGTGGGTTTTGCATGAAACCGGCAATAGAGTTTGCAAAGGCTATTGGGAAAACCAGAGAAAAGGTAAATGCAGCAGCTCAAAATGGTATTATATTAGAGAAATCCCCAAGGGTTCGGTTTCGGAACGAAAGTGAGAAAGCGGCACTATGCCGATCTGTTGTTTTTACTGTTGAACAAGCGAAGCGATCCGGGAGGCTGCATAAATCGGGAAAAGGTTATGTATTATCATGGAAGAATTAAAAAAGCGGCTAAAAGGATGTATTAATATTCAAGATAGCTTACAAAAACAAATGACAGTTGCCGGTATAGTGAGCCAGGCTTTTAAAAAGTATAATCTTACTCCAGTTGTCGTAGGAGGGCTGGCGGTGGAATTTTATACATTGTCTAATTACCTAACAAGGGATATAGATATGGTGATTCCCGGAGACCAATATGCAAATGAGGTAATGCTCGAACTCGGTTTTAGGAAAAGGGGCAGTACCTGGATTTTTTCGGAAGATCCTACCATAATTGTAGACTTTCCCGGAAGTCCTTTAGGTGGTTCGTGGGATAAAGTTTTACCGGTTGAACTTGACTCCGGTGACATTGTCTATGTTATTTCGATTGAAGATATTATAGTGGATCGAATCTTAGCTGTGAAATATTGGGGCGATTCGGAAGAGTGGGCGCAATATATGATGGCGGCTTATTATGACGACATAGATTGGGAGTATTGTTTTAAAAGGGCAGATAAAGAGCTTTGCTTGGATGGTTTAGAAAAAATGAAAAAATGGTCAGCAGAACACCATGAGGCATTCTATTGCGGGCAAGTAGAGAAAAAATGAGTAAAAATGTATATAAAAGCGTAGGGACGTACATTTTGCTTCTCCTATAGAAATAATTATCTATCGAGACGGAAGTTCGTCAGATGCAGTGCCATTAAGACTCCGCTTGATAATGATAGCTTCTAAAAAGCATAAGGTAGCAACGAGAGATTGCTTCGCTGGCGCTCGCAATGACAGGCTGAAGAATCAGGGAGGTTTTTTTGCTTCTTTTATGTGTGGTTCCCACGAAATCGATTTGATACTTTTAAACAATGCAAAGCCGTTGCATGGATATTGGGACAAAGAGCAAGCATATATACTAAGATGGTTGCTTTTCGTAATATGATTGCTCATCAGTATGCTGATATTGGCGCTCATGTAGTGTATGATGTTTTGCAGTATAAACTTGAAGATGTTGAAATTTTCAACCGGCAGATTAGGGATAAATTGTAAACGAAACGATGTTTTTTGTTAAGAATCGCGGGGACGTTTTTTTGCTTTTTTTGAAAATAGGGGGAGCCTATTCTTTCGTCAGGCTGTCGGTTGTTTTGCTTGTTAGGTTTGGGGTATAATAAAAGCAGAGAAGTAAAAAAGTGGAGACCCGGTTTAGCGATATAGATATGGGGGTGCTCTTTTTCTCTGATGCGGTACCGGATTTTAGGGGGGAGATGGGCTTGACCAGCTTATTTTGCACTGTTGCCGAACAGGACAATGTGGATCTGGTGGTGATGAATAAGGCCCCTTTGCCGCTTCGTTACCGGATTGTAGCTGAGGGAGAAATGCTTTATGAGAAAGATTATATTTATACCAGTGATTTTTTAGCCGCCACATATCAATTTTTTCTCGATTACAATATTGATTATAGGATGTTTATGGATGAATATAGGCACTCCCTAAAGGAGGCTTATAAAAATAATGGTTGACAGGGATGATATTGAGTCGTTTCTGAAAGCAATTGTTTCCTGTATTTGAATTGAGCCAATGAGGGATGGTTTTTGAATTATGCAGATTGTTTTACTTGTAAGCTCAAGGTATAATATAGGATATAATAAAAATGCACAAGTAAAATGTTGGAGGGAAGAATATGAAGCGACGCCAGTTGTTGGCAGAGAAACGCCAGGAAATTTTGGTATTAGCTGCAAAATATGGCGTGTCGAATATTCGTATTTTTGGTTCAGTTGCACGTGCAGAGGATGATGAGGCAAGCGATATTGATTTTTTAGTAGATGTTGAACCAGGTAGAAGCTTATTTGACTTAGGCGGATTACTTTATGAATTGCAAGAACTTCTTGGTTGTGAGGTGGATTTAGTTACTGAGAATTGTCTAAAAGAACGCATCCGGCAACGAGTTATGCGTGAGGTGGTTAACTTGTGAGAAATCCTAGATTGCGTATAGAGGATATGCTGGAAGCTATTCAAAGAATAGATAAATATGCTGTTCGTGGAAGAACGGTTTTTGCCAGCGACGAGTTAATTCAGATTTATGTCGTGCATAATCTGCAAATTTTAGGAGAAGCGGCTTGTAAGCTTACATCAGAATATCGTAAGCAATATCCTGATATACCTTGGAATAAAGTAATGGGCATGAGGCATATTTTAGTTCACGACTATTTTCAGATTGATCTTGGGATTGTGTGGATGGTAATAGAAAAAGAACTTCCAAAACTTAAGGCACAATTACTAGCTGTGTTAAATGATGAGATGTGAATAATTTACAATTATGAAAAAGCATAGGGACGTACATTTTGCTTCCCTCATAGAAATAATTATCTATTGAGACGGAAGTTCGTCAGATGCAGTGCCATTAAGACGCCACCTTGATAATGATAGCTTCTAAAAGGCACAAGGCAGCAACGAGAGATTGCTTCGCTAGCGCTCGCAATGACAGGCTGAAGAATCAGGGATGTTCCTTTTGTTTCCTCCATGTATGGTTTCCGTTTTTTTGACAGGCTGCCGGTTTTTTTGTCCTGAATTTGTTTGTTAATTTTGGTATGCTGCGGTGTCGGGTGACAATAGGGTGGATCATTGTTATAATAAGGATAAAGAGGAAAAGAGGCGAAACCATGGGTACCAATCTGGCTGGAAAGAAGCGTAACGATAGGCTGCTGCAAGTATTAACCCCTTTTTTGTTGTCCAGAACGGAGATTCAGTTTGCCTGGTTGTTTGGATCGTATGCCACGGGGCGGAATACGGCATCCAGTGATATCGATATTGCTATTTTTGTTAACGATCCGAGATGATGAATTGGGAGAAGTAGACATGCTGGCAGATGGATTTCGTATTTTAGAGACTTATGGATATTGGGACAAAGAGCAAGCAAGCATATATACTAAAATGGTTGCTTTTCGTAATATGATTGCTCATCAGTATGCTGATATTGGCGCTCATGTAGTGTATGATGTTTTGCAGCATAAACTTGAAGATGTTGAAAATTTCAACCGGCAGATTAGTGATAAATTGTAGACGAAATGACGCTTTTGGAAGCACGGGGACGTATCGTTTGCTTATTTTGCCAATTAATATGTCTGGCGGCAGCGATGCGCCGACTACTCGATTGCTTCGCTGATGACATGGAATCCATTCATTCGGCAGGCCGCAGATTATCTTACTAGGAAGCAATGGGGAGACTGGTTTTGCTTCTTCATTTAAAGCTTCTCCACTGCATACAGCGGTAGGTTTAGCAGCCAATCTTCCTTTTTATAATTGGCCATTGATGTGCGTATCGAAAATTTGGACTGGAATTTTTCATAATATGTTTTTAGACTCTTTGCCTTTAAATTTGTTTCAGCCTTGACTTCGATGGGAATGACGTTACTGCCATTATCCGCTGCAAAGTCGATTTCCG
>JBDKUM010000215.1:0-12572 GCA_039679715.1 Phycisphaerales bacterium | reverse complement strand
AAGATGACTTTGGAAGTTTTCGACAGCCCTGTCGACAAGTACGAGCGGCATTTTTTGCTTTTGCAGTTCAAGATAAATATCCAGATTTTCCGGACAGCCCGAATATGCCGCTATCACGCCGTCTACATGTTTGCCTAAAAAATATTCGAGTTGTTTCCGTTCTACCTGCGGCTGGTAATTGTGTACAGCAAGCAAGCCTGTATATTCAGGATAAATAATTTCAGTCGCGCCTTTGAGGATTCTTTCATAAAAATTTCCTTTTAATTTTGCGACCATTATTCCGATAGTGAACGTTTTGTTGTTTGCCAGGCCTGCGGCCAGAAGATTAGGCCTGTAACCGAGCTGCTCGGCAACTTCACGTACTCTCTGAATCGTGATTGCCGACAAGGATCGTTTTCCAGGATGAATTCCTCTAATTGCGTGTGATGCGGTACTAGGTGACACGCCAGCTATTTTTGCAACCTCTTTTAATGTAACAGCCATATCTACCTCTATATTTTAGTTGAATGTTTCAGATAATGCTAAATACTTTTATAAAGTCTCCAAACTTCTTTAAATTTCCTAAAAATACAGATCAATCAGGACTTATAAAGATTATATATCTTTTTATTTCATAAGCAAATCCTTTTTAAGATTTTGTCAAAAAAACTATAAATAACCTTTAAGTGTTTCCGTGATTGTCTTTTTAAAGATTTAGAGTTAATGGTATTTTTTCAGAGGGATAAATCAGATGTTAAATTAGGCGATATCTACCAGACTCAAAGAGTCTGAAAATTTACGAACAAGTTCAGCGCGGATATTTTTATGGTTTGCCGAGACAAGCATGGGGTCTTTTTCTACCAGCTCAAAAGCGTCTTTTCTTGCCATTTGGAGTAAATCCATATCATCGATTGTATTTGCGATTTTCATGTCAGGCAGGCCATGCTGACGAGAACTTAGCAGTTCGCCGGGACCTCGAATTTTTAAATCATGCTCGGCGATTTCAAAGCCGTCATTGCTTCGTTCCATAATTTCAAGCCTGCTGTTTGCGATTTCATTTTCAGTTTGAGCGACAAGCAGGCAATATGATTTGGATGTGCTTCGAGCGATTCTGCCTCGAAGCTGATGGAGCTGGGCAAGGCCGAACATATCAGCTTCTTCAATTACCATTATAGTCGCGTTGGGAATGTCGATACCTACTTCGATGAGCACAGTCGAAACAAGGCAATGGATTTTACCTTTACGGAAATCTTCCATGATTTTCTGTTTGTCGCTGCCGTTCATCTGACCATGGAGCAGACCAATACTAAATTCAGGAAATATTTTTTTTCGCAGATTTTCATATTCCGCAATAGCGGCTTTCGTTTCTCCGTTGTCGCTATCGACAATGCGAGGATAAACGAAAAATGCCTGTTTCTTTGCTTTTAGCCTTTCGCGTATGAATTCATAAGCCTTGGGCAAATCCTGCGGATGAATATATCTTGTAACAACTTCACCTCTTCCGGGCGGAGAATGCCTGATGATTGAGACATCCAAATCGCCGAAAACTGTCATAGCGAGTGTGCGCGGAATGGGTGTCGCGGTCATGACAAGGCAATGCGGTGTGGTATCTTTCCTCAAACCCGCTCTCTGCTCTACGCCGAATTTATGCTGCTCATCGATTATTACGAGACCAAGTTCTGAAAATTGTATATCTTCCTGCAAAAGTGCGACAGTGCCGACAATGATGTTTGTTTTTCCGGATTTTATATCCTGCAGGATTTCTTTACGCCTGTCGCCTGTGATTCCGCCGGTAATGAGGGCACGGCTGACGTTACTGTCCTTTAAATATCTTTCGATATTAGTATAATGCTGAGCTGCGAGGATTTCCGTTGGTGCCATAATCGCAACCTGTTTTTTATTTGCGATAGCCACCAGGGCGGCATAAAGGGCAACAACGGTTTTACCGCTTCCGACATCACCCTGTAAGAGCCTGTTCATAGGAATATCTTTTGCTAAATCGGCTGTGATTTCTTCAATTACCTGATCCTGGTCTTCTGTGAGCAGGAATGGAAATCTTTTTCTGATGCGTGAATCGATCTGGTCGCTGCAAAGCAGGGGCTGTGCTTTTTCATAATGCCTGACTTTATACCGGCGGACAGCTAAAGCGGTCTGCATGAGGAAAAGTTCATCGTATTTTAATCGCCTTTTAGCTTTCGCAATTTGTGTATCATCTTCAGGATTGTGAATCCACTGAAAAGCTTTTTTTCGTTCGATGAGATTTGATTTTTTTAAGAACGCCGAATCAAAGAATTCAGGGATATGACCTGTAAGCTCATCCAGCGAGATGTGAATGATTTTTTTGATCTGTGCACTTGAGAGATTAGCGGTTGCAGGATAGACAGGGCCGCTTAAATCATCGGCTTCGGTCTGATCTTCTTCTATAATTTCAAATTTCGGGTTTGCGATTTGAAGCTGATGCTTATAAAGAGCGGTCTTACCCCAAACCGCTAATTTCATGCCCGGTGTGATTTTGTCTTTCAGGTATCTGCCGTTGAACCATATAATTCTGCACATGCCTGTATCGTCATTTATGTATGCTTCGAAATAAGGAGGTTTTCGCCATGCCTGCCAATCTGTGCTTTCAACATAACCTATCAGGGTTGCGGTGTGTTCGGGTTTGAGATTTTCAATTTTTACCGGTTCGGGCGCGAAAGACCAGTCGCGAGGATAATATTCGAGTAAATCTTCGGCCGTTTTTACCTCCAGTTTCGCAAGTGTTTGCGCACGCGCAGGGCCGACACCCTTTAAATATTGTATTGGTGTCTGAAGGTTAATACTATTAAATCCTTTTTCGGTCATTATTATTCCGTGTAGCCGAACTTTCCAATAAGTTTAACAAATCTGCAGCCGCAAATAACGTTTGATTCCAGCCCTGTTTCAGTTTTTTTCAGCAAAACCAAATCCTGTACGAATTCCGGGCCGATTGGCACTACCGCCAAACCTCCGATTTTCAATTGCTGCTGCAAAGGTTCAGGCATTTTTGGGGCAGCGGCTGTAATAATAATTCTATCAAATTTTTTATCTTCAGGCCAGCCGCAAGTTCCATCGCCGACATAAAAATCTACATTAGTTATGCCCAATCCCTTTAAGACAAACTGTGCTGATATGGATTGCTGCTCAAGTCTTTCAATAGTATATACATGTTTGCCAAGACAGGCAAGTATCGCAGCCTGGTAGCCGCTGCCAGTACCGATTTCGAGAATGTCGCAGCTCCTGTTTACCTGTAATTCCTGGGTCATCAAGGCGACAATATAGGGCTGGCTGATTGTTTGGCCGCCGCCGATTGGCAAAGGATTATCATCGTACGCATGATGATATAGATTATCAGAGATAAACCTTTCACGTGGAAGCCTGCTCATAACATTTAATACCGATTTATCAGTGATGCCGCGGGTTTGCAGTTGAGTGCGAACCATTTCATGCCGCTGCAATGCTAATTTATCCTTTCCATTTAACTGGTGCATAACTATAATACCGGCTAATTAAAGTACAAATTATTTTTAAAGAGATAGTATACCATCTTGCGTTTATTTTAAGAATTTTTGTACTATCTCAATATCCGGTTTTTACTGAAAACGGGATGGTAATTGCTTCAATTTTAAAACAATTTAGAAAAATGAAAATGAATGAAAATACTGAAAAACTGATTAAAGCGGATAAGGAGTTTGTCTGGCACCCATTTACACAAATGCAGCAATGGCTTGAAAGCGACCCGATTGTTATAGAATCAGGCGAAGGATTTTATCTGATTGATACACAAGGCAGACGCTACATTGATGGTGTAAGCAGCCTATGGTGCAATGTTCATGGCCATCGAGTAAAAAAAATAGATGATGCTATAAGAAACCAATTAGACAGAATTTCCCATAGTACACTTCTTGGTCTTGGTCAGACAAAATCAATCGAATTAGCGGAAAAGTTAATTGCTGTTGCGCCAAATAATTTAAGAAAAGTTTTTTATTCCGATAGCGGGGCAACAAGTGTTGAGATCGCATTAAAAATCGCTTATCAGTATTATCGCAACAAAGGGCAAAAACGAGACAGATTTATCGCGCTGAGCCAGTCTTATCATGGCGACACAATCGGTTCTGTCAGTGTTGGCGGCATAGAATTATTTCATTCGATTTTCAGACCAATGCTTTTTGATGTAAATTTTGTTCCTTCACCATTTCCATACAGATTTCCAGGCAATGAACATGAGTGCAAACAGTTCACGTTAAGTAAAATCGAAGAAATTCTTATAAAAGAAGCTCAAAGAACTTCTGCGATAATAGTTGAGCCTTTAGTTCAGGGTGCAGCGGGAATAATTGTGCATCCGAAAGGATTTTTACAGGGTGTACGTCAGCTTGCGGACAAATATGGTGTTCTGATGATTGCCGACGAAGTCGCGACAGGTTTCGGCAGAACCGGAAAAATGTTTGCATGCGAAAACGAACAAGTGCAGCCTGACATTATGTGTGTTGCAAAAGGTATAACCGGCGGCTATTTACCCCTGGCTGCGACTTTAACCACACAAGAAATTTTTGACGCGTTTCTTGGTTTGCCGCAGGATTTCAAAACATTTTATCATGGACATACATATACCGGCAACGCGCTTGCCTGTGCAGCGGCGATCGCTTCTCTTGAACTATTTGAAAAAAATAAAATCATAGAATCACTATCAGATAAAATCGCATTGATTAAAGATTATCTTGGGAAAATATCGAATTTGGATTATGTCGGAGATGTCCGGCAATGCGGCATGATGGCAGGGATTGAAATTGTGGAAGATAAGCAATCAAAACGTTCATTCGCTTACGAAAAATTAATTGGAGCGAAACTTTGCGGTGCGATGCGGGCTAAAGGTGTGATGATGCGGCCTTTGTCTGATGTTATAGTGCTTATGCCTCCTGTCGCGATTGATATGGATACTTTAAAAACTTTGCTGGATGTTGTTTTAGATACGATTAAAAACGATTTGCCTATAATTATAAAACAAGTATAATTATGTAATGATTTCTAAAAAAAGAAAAATCGTTTATGTGGGGCTTTTCCTGATAGGATTTGCCGCACCATTTCTTTTTATTGATCTTTTCTTTTTAAATGGAGCGATAAGAGGAACCATAAACAGAATTTTTTTCACTCCTGGAATTATAAAAAATAATCATTTTGTTTCGCTGGATAGCTCAGAAGACCCTGATAATGAAAGATTGAAGTTTATGTTTGCACATCATTCAAAGCAGGGTTTTTATGGTTTAAAAAGAACCACACTTACACCTGAAGGCGAACCAATCATATTCTATCTCACTTCTTTTAATGGCGATTTATCAGCATTTATAGATTATACGTCTGTTGAACATAGTCCAAGAAAGATAATTACTAAAGAAATTGTTGATGTAAATTCAGAAGCTTATGTTTCAAAAAATCCAAAGAACAAATCAAAAAGCATAATAAAAGTAACACTTAAATCAAGCGATTATAAAGAGTTGATTTTTTAAACTATATGACGAAAATAGTAGCTATCGGCGGCGGAGAAATTGGGGGAAGGGGATTGCATGTAGAGACCACGAAGATTGACAAAGAAATTATCCTTCTTTCAGGCAAAAAACATCCCAAGCTTCTTTTCATTCCTACTGCCAGTTACGATTCAAAAACTTATTACGAAAACGTGCAAAAACATTTTGGTAAACGCTTGGGATGCAAAACCGATGTGCTGTATTTGAAAAATGAAAAGCTGAGTAAAAGAGAAATTGAGGGGAAAATCTTATCTTCAGACATTATTTATGTCGGCGGCGGCGATACCGAAACAATGATGAAAGTCTGGCGAAAAACGGGTACAGATAAAATTTTAAAAAAAGCATATAAAAGAGGAATCGTACTTTCCGGCTTAAGCGCAGGTGCGATATGCTGGTTCAAATACGGCAATTCGGATTCACGAATGATAAGAAATCCAAATGCTGATATGATAAAAGTCCGCGGCCTGGGTCTTGTAAACGCACTTTTCTGCCCACATTATCGTTCTGAAAAAAATCGTAAAGCAGATCTTAAAAAAATGATGAAAAAACAGGCGGGTATCGCCATTGCGGTTGATAATTGCTGCGCTATTGAAATTTTAGAAAAACAATATAGAATAATCCGCTCTAAAGGGTCTGCTAAGGCATATAAAGTTTATTGGAAAGCAGATAGATTTTGTTCACAAGTTATTAATAATAAAGAATTTATATCGCTTGGAAATTTGTTGAAAAAATGAAGTTTTTATCGTATTTTATACCATCTACCATGGAGGTAAATAAAATGAAAACATGCATGTTATCATTATTCGTTTTCGTATCTGCTGCATTTTTGTTATGCGGATGTGAACCAACGCCTAAGGAACCATACGAAAAAGTAAAATTGGAATCCGAGGCTTCAGAAGCTGTAAATATAATGAAAGAAAAAGATCCTTCTCTGCAAACATTTTTCGATAATTCATACGGTTATGCCGTCTTGCCGAAAATTTTCAAAGGCGCTTTTCTAGCTGGTTTCGCATACGGCAGAGGCGAAGTATATGAAAAAGGCCAGATGGTCGGATATTGCGATATGAAGCAGGCAACCGGCGGGCTATCAATCGGCGGTGAATTTTACCGTGAGATTATTTTTTTCAGAGAACAGAAGGATTTTGAGAGATTTTGTTCGGGCGAATATGCTTTCGCAGCACAAGTTACAGGAGTTGCGATAAAATGGGGTGCCGCGGCAAAAGCTGATTATAAGGATGGCATGGCTGTTTTTATTATTACAGATTTTGGCGCAATGGTTGATGCATCTTTAGGCGGCCAGAAATTTGAATATGAAACGAAAGTCGGTCTGAAGAAAGTTCAACTATAATTGAACTTTTTTTCAAAAAAATAAATAGTTATTCGGTCTTTCGTACAACATCAATCATCGCAAAATAATTTTCATCAGGTACATAATCCGGTACGCTATTGCCGGTCCCAAGTGCGTAACCGCCTTTCTTTTCACTGATTTTCAGCATATCTTTTGCGCGTTTTGCTATCTCTTGGCCAGATGAATTAATAATAAAGTTTAAATCTATTCCGCCAACAATAGCGATTTTGTCTGACATTCTTTTGTAGAAACTTTCAACGGGTTCAATTATATCTTCATAAGAATGTTTCGCATCGTAACCAATCTCAATTATATCGTCCATAACTTCATCTAGTTTACCGCAGCTATGGAGGATAACCGGCTTGCCTGCATTGTGTATGGTATCGGCAATTTTTTTATGCCAGGGCAAAACAAATTTTTTCATGTCGGCAGGCGACAGCATAGTCTGGGTCTTAAAGCCCCAATCATCATTCGATATTAAAGCGCCAACGGATTCATAAGATGCGCATATTTTATAATATTTCACAAGTCTTTCGCCAATGGCTGCAAAAATTTCACCAGCTAATTTTGGATTATCGAACAACAGCATACAAAGTCGCTCATAACCAACCAGTGCGATAGCATTTTCCAGAACCCCGCATGGGCCGCATACGATTAACTTCATTCCTTTTGGCAGCATATTTTTTGCATCTTCTAGCAGCGAATAATCGGAATCCTCCGGATTTTGCCAGGGATATTTTTCAAAACTTTCATTATCATAAATCGCGTTGCCGGCATTAAGCGAAATAGTTTTCTTATGTTCCGGCTCGGGGGTTTGAAACTTGAATGTACTTCCCTGAACTGTAACATAATCGTATCCCGCATTTTTAAAACCGCTTATCAAAACAGGGCACACGGTATTCCATTGCCAATCTGGATTTGCAGCAACAACATCTTTATCCGCAATTTTTTCATAAAGAGGTCTATTCAGAAAAAATTCGAACAGTGTCGGACGATCAGGTTTTTTTCGTTCAAGAATGCGAAGTAAATTATTGAAATCTGGTTTTCTCATAAAAATCCCTTTAATATGACTCAATTCTACTGTCCAAAAAAGATTTAGCTTTGCAGATATTGGCGTTTTATGGTACTATTTTGCTAAAGATAAGCAGAAGTTCGGTTATTTTTGTCAATAAAGTATGAGTAAAATATATGAAACCAAATTATGAAAAAGTTTTGCCGCCTAGTCATTTGTCTTTTGTTTATTGTATAAGACAAACTCGTGAATTTGCTTTTAATTGGCATAATCATAAGGAATTCGAACTTACAGCGATTTTTAAAGGTACAGGCAGGCGGTTTATAGGCAGCAGTGTTGAAAACTATGATGAGAATGATCTGGTTTTGATTGGCCCCAATTTGCCTCATACATGGCAGTCTCAAAAAACAAGTAGTAATATTGGCAATAAGGCTTGTGTGATTCAATTTGATAAAAATTTCCTGGGAAATACAATTTGGGATAATCCTGAATTTAAAGCAGTTAAGGCGCTTTTAAATAAAAGTGCAGGCGGGATATGCTTTAAAGGCCCAAAGAAAAATGAGATTATTGCTCAAATGCTTGATATGCAGAAACAGAATGATTTTAAAAAGACGCTGTCTTTGCTGGATATACTTGACCAACTTGGAGGATATAAAAATATAAAAGTTTTATCTTTAAAAATATCAGAAAAAAATATTAATTCAAAGCAGGGCGGAAGGATAGATAAGGTTCTCGAATATCTTAGCCAAAATTTTAGTGAACAAATAAATCTTGCGGAGGTTGCTGACTCGATACACATGAGTATTTCCGCTTTCAGCCGATTCTTTAAACGAATCACGGGCAGGAATTATGTAAATTATCTGAATGATCTCCGCATAAATAGTGCCTGTACTTATCTGATTGAGACGGATATGAGCGTGTTGGAAATATGCTTTAAATCGGGGTTTCAGAGTTTGGCGAATTTCAACCGCAGGTTCAAACAAATTAAACAGATGAGCCCAAGAGAATTTCGCAATCAATTTTCAAAAGCTGATTATTAATTTATTTTTTTAGCAAATTCAAAATGGCGGAGAGAGTTTTTTGAGTTGCGCCTTGATTTTCTTTTATTACTTTTTGCCCCGCTTGTGCAATTTGTTCAGCGTACTGCGGCTCCTGGAGGCATTTAGACATTGTTTCATAAAGGCCTTTGCCATCAGGTATTTCAATTGCTCCTTTGGCATTCAGCAATGCTTTTACTGTTTCCTTGAAGTTAAATGTATGCGGTCCGAAAATCGTGCATTTTCCCATGGCCGCAGATTCCATCATATCTGAACCGCCCATTGGCACGAGTGAACGGCCTACGAATACAACATTGGCCAGAAAATAAAATTTTCGTAAATCGCCCATTGTATCACCGAGAATTACGGTAGATTTGTTTGGTTCACTCGCCTGCTCACCTGATTTTATTTTGCTGTACCTCGTCAGCTCAAAGCCGGATTTTAGAATTAAATCCGCTACTTCATTAAACCTTTCCGGTTTCCTTGGAACAATTACAAGACGAACATCATTGAATTCGGAATTTTCTTTTAATTTCTTAAAAGCATCTATAACAATTTTCTCTTCATCTATGCCGGTTCCTCCTGCAACAATAAGTCTCTGATTTGCAATATCAATTTGCTGCTGAATTATCTCGCTGCCTTCAACTTTATCTGTCACCTGCGCGGTATCGTATTTCAAGCTGCCGGTAATGATTGTAGATTCTTCTCTTCCGCCAAGTTTGATAAATCTGCGAGCATAAGTATTGTCCTGTGAGAGAAATAACGCGACTTTCTTAAATGTGTCAGCGATAAAAAAGCGGACAAGTTTATATCTTGGAAAACTCCTGTCGCTTATTCTGCCATTGACTACAACCACTGGAATATTCAATTTAGCCGCTCGCGATGTGAAATTAGGCCAGACTTCAAGTTCCATAAGCAGGCAAATATCCGGTTTTAATTTTTTGAAGGCCTTTTTAACAATAAAGGAAAAATCGAAAGGATAAAAAAATACTTTCAAATCTTTGTAAGTTTTCCGTGCCTGTTCGATGCCTGTATCGGTTGTAGCGCTGATAATAATTTCATAATCAGGCAATTGCTTTTTAAGTTCTGCAACGATTGTTTTGGTCGCATTCACTTCGCCGACACTGACAGCATGAATCCACACGCACTTTTTGCCCGGAAAATTTCTTTGCACATTCCCGAAACGTTCATTCCAACCAGTCCTGTACCGATTTTGAGTTATGGCTCGATAAAGGATTTTGGGACTAATCACGACCAGTGCGAGAAGGTAAATAAGGTCATTAAGACATTCCATTGATTTTGTATTTGCCTTAAAAAAGAAAATACGCCCGAGGGGATTCGAACCTCTGACCTACGGATTAGAAATCCGTTGCTCTATCCAGCTGAGCTACGGGCGCATAAATTAGACTTGGCAATATAATGATTCGTATCGCTTTTGTCAACCTTTGATTCAAATTCTGCAATTTTGGATTCCCAAAGCTCTTTATTCATTATCCGTTCTAAATGGCGAGGCGGGCAGATTTTTCATATTGTAGAGATTGCATGGCATCCAATTTGCCCAGCCGTATCGGACAGCGTTAGGATTTTTTATATCTTCTGACCAGACCAAAATGGTTTGTTTATCAATTTTCACATTTGCTGGTAGGAATTTTTTATCATTGCCGGCGATTTCAAATCCTTTAAGAGTTTCCTTTTTTGGAGCTTTCAATCCGCCATCAGCATAATCGAAAAAGATTCGGATTTTATCACCTTCGATTTTCATACCTTTGTATAACGGTCCTGAATATGTTAGTTTTTTATAGCCGTAATTTTTCGCAAGTGCCCAAAACGCAAGTCTTGTGCCGACTATCTGTTTATCTTCAGGATGCACAGTATTAAAATCGCCTGCATCCATAGTTACGGCCATGCCGGTGTTGGGTAGAGCAAGAGTCATAGTTTGTGCTTCCCTGATCAGTGGCCAATTGTCCTGAGGTGAGACCTTGCCGTAATTTGAGAGCTGCGCGAAATAAAATGGAAAATCACCCTGATTCCAAATCTTGCGCCAATCCGCGATCATAGCAGGAAATAAGGTTCTGTATCCTACAGCATTCGATGCATTCGATTCACCTTGATACCAAATCGCACCTTTAATCGCAAATGGAATCAAGGGATTAATCATGGCATTAAAGAGTCTCCCGCATTTTCGATTATCTCTCAATTCTAATGGTTCCTTTGGTTTGCCGGGTGCGGTTTTTCCACTAGCTACCGCCTTCATCACTTCATTTTTCCATTCTTTGAGTTCTATGTTATATTGATTTTGAAAAATTTCCTTATTTGCTTCATTATTGGCATCTACCGCGAGATATTCTTTTAAATTGGAATTGTTTTCAAAAGCATCTTTGCTTGTCCATGCCTGTGCCGGTGTACCGCCGTACGATGAATTGATAAGTCCTATTGGTCTATGTAATTCGCTGTAAAGTGATTTTCCAAAATAATAACCTACCGCGCTGAATTGTTCGACTGTTTCAGGATCGCATTCTACCCATTGTCCGAAACAATCTTCCTGCGGTTCGTTTGCTGTTGATTTTTTTACAGTGAATAACCGGATGTTTCGATTTTTCGCTTTCAGTAATTCTTCCTCCGCATCTTTCGATTTAATCACCGGCCATCCCATATTCGACTGTCCGCTGCAAACCCATACCTGGCCAACGAGTACATTGCTGATGGTTCTTATATCCTTGCCGCAAGTTATTGTTATTATGCCTTGTTTAGCTTTTTTTGGTGTTCTTATATTTGCTGCCCATTTGCCTTTGTCATCGCTTTGCACGGTAGTAACTATGCCTTTTTTGTTCCACGGGCATGAAATTGTAATTTGGCTGTTCGGCTGGGCTTTGCCCCAAATTGGCGCATTTGTGTCAGCCTGTAAAACCATATTATCTGAAAGAATTGAAGGCAGCCAAATGGTTGTGCCGAGGGACATTGATGATAATAGAAAAACAAAAATGAATAAACTTATATTCTGTTTCATTAGATTCCTTTCTTTAAAAAAGCATGTCGCAAACATGTTCAAAAATGTCGCGGCCCCCTCTGAATTTTATCTCGAGGCATAAAATTCCTTGAAAATTCGGGGGTCTCCGCTGCGCTAAAAAGCTCCGCTTCGATCATTTTATGCCGCGCGGATGTCATTTTGATGTTACTTTATGTCAAATTGGCTTTAAAAAACAGCTCTAAATAAAAAAACACTCCAAAAGTTACGTGTTTTAAACCAAAAAAAATGTTTTTTGACTCAAAAAACGGGAAAAATTACTCAAAAAATTTGAAAAATACAGGAAAAAACAAGCGGTTGTCAGAATTAAATTGTTGAGTAACAATGTTTGGAATTTTTCGACGTCAAGGGTACAGGCACATATAAATTTTCGTCCACTTGGTGGACGAGAAATTTAATGAGCCAGTCCCCTATATTATACCATAATGTCAGTCGGGAATCTAAGGGAATCGGGTCGGAGCCAATGGATTTTTTAAATATTTTTTTAATAACTTGCGCGTACTTTAATTTTCACCACAGAGAAACTATGAAAGCCAGACCTCACAATTGAACGGTTATGTGGTACTATGACCACGGTAGACGGGCTTACCCGACTGGCGGGATGTCCCAATTTTTTTCAACCTGTTCTTAGGAG
>JBDKUM010000214.1:0-1911 GCA_039679715.1 Phycisphaerales bacterium | reverse complement strand
TTATGAGCATAACTGATGAACATGTACGGCTCATTTCCTTTATACGCGCTGAAAGGTAAAGCCGCTAAAGGCACATTGGTTGAAGATGTGATTGCGGGTTGTTCTAATCTATTTTCATTTGTGTCAGCAGAATTCATGATTTCTCCCACTTTTCCTTGTTGGATAATCGCAATGGGGTGGGTCTACTCTCAGGGATAGAAAAAGTTCACAATTCGGGAAACTGCTTGGGGGCGTGAATGATCTTGCAAACACCCCTTGCAGCAAGCTTTCTTCAGGTAGAATCACCAGACTATAATTTAATTGTACCCAGATTCCACGTCTGCTGTATTTTTCCATTAAATTCACCCAAGAAAGGTGATGGTTTTGGCTGAACACACTTAAGTTTAGCATGGTTTCCTACATTGTCCATCGATTTTAACAATCTATTTCATGAAATCGGATGAAGAAATGGTTTTACTCGACCTTGCTTAAAATGCAAACTACTGATTGGGACATAAAAAAGTATATTTATGGAAAGTCAATTTGCATAGATCTCTTGACAGGGATTTTTTGAGAGTTACAACACAACACTCCTTGCCTTTCTGATGATCTTCCCGGCCAAAAATATCTACTTCAAGCAAAAGGTTTTAATTTGCTGCCGATATTGAATCGGGAAGATTTTTCTTATCACAAAAAATACTCGGATTTAATTGTGCAAGAATTTACGGTCCCATATCTGACAAATTCTCCATTTTTCTTATCCATAATAATGCAATTTATACCGGTTCAGATTTGAGTTTTTCTGGGTAGGGAAGCAATTCTCGATCTAATGGTATTTTCCCATATCTCATTACGGCAAATAGCGCTTCAGCGCTCTTCCTGTTCAATCAACATCTGCGGCGTGTCAACATGGCGTCTGCGGCACATCAGCGAGGACGCAGACCCGTATTTTTTCTCGATCTTATTATTTTGCCTTTTCCCCGTATCGAGGATGTGATGAAAGCTACCGAAAATATCATGCTTACATAAAATATTCAGTCCTTAGATTTGCAGTTGCACGTTTCCATAAAACTTATGACGGATTACTTGTAAGCGCACTAAAATTCGCAATAATATGCGAAAGTATCTTGTGTATGCTGCTTGATTATGATATATTTTTTTTGTTAACTCTTCCTCAGTTACTCAAAAGGAGAGAAAACCAATGGCAATCTCATACAATCGAATGTGGAAACTGCTTGTGGATAAGAAAATGAGCAAGGCGGATCTGCGGAAAGCCGCCGCTATAGCACCCAACACGATGACGAAGCTTCGCCGAGATGAGCCCGTCAACTTTGCTATTCTCGAAAGGATATGCGATGTGCTGGACTGCGATTTCGGCGACGTTATGCAATATGTGAAAGAAACATCTCCGGCAGAGCCGGACGGAAAGGAAATATAGATATGGGATATAACGCTTTGCTAAAAATGAAGGAACTGAACCGATCCCAATATGGGATGCAGGATTCCGTACGCATCCCGGATTTGCCGAAGTCTAAACGGCAGTTTGGGAAGGAAGCCCTCTCCTTTCTCCGTGATTGCTGCGAGGATTTGAAATTCGATGTCACCAACCCAGATAGGAAAGCTCTTGTCGATACCGGCGGTAAAAGTGCAGGAAAAAACCAAATACCTTTTAATATGGAGCGCGACCTCGACCGACTGAGCTTTGAGACGGCCGTGGGACGATTCTTAGCCTCTGGTGCAAAAGAGGATGCCTTTGACATCTATTACTGCTATTGTGAAATATTTAAACCCTTCGGTGCGGGTTATGATTCGACGGGTCTACTGCTTGAGCTGTTAAGTGAACATGAATCGAATGCTAGCTCGCTTTTAATGAAGCACCGCGATCATTATTCTCACAGCGTTTATGTGTTTCTGATCGGGCTTGCGATGTAT
>JBDKUM010000213.1:0-3475 GCA_039679715.1 Phycisphaerales bacterium | reverse complement strand
TTTGGTTTTATGGGGTATGATGCGATTGCAGTTGTATCTTGAGGGTTTGTATGAAATTTAGTTTTTATTTTTTTTGCGTATTCTATCCCGTTCTGGTTAATGCAGCAGCAGTGCTTGAGCAAAATTTCGAGGATTCCACTTTTTTTTTAATTAATCAAAGTATTTGCATGGAAGGTGTTGGTGATGGCAATGATGTTACGGGCTTGTGGAAAGGAGAGGGGTCTGTTGGAGATTTACTGCCTACGGTTGTCAATGAAAATTCAACATTTTCATATGGAGAGCAATCGATTCTTATTTCTCGCATAAGTAGTGGCGGGGGCATTCTGGGGAAACGAACGAACAATATTCTGCAAGAACATTATGAAGCTGAGTTTTCATTTAAGCCGGTGGGGTCTTTCACAGGCGATAAAAGTGTTCAGTTCGGCATATATTTAGCTGATTCTGAAAATTATTATGAACCTATAGTCGCTTATATGTCTGGTTTGCTGTACACAAACGATAATGGCGGCTGGGGGGCTAAAACAAGTATGGTAGTTCCCGATAACTGGTATCGAATTAAATTGAAAGGCAGCCTTGTAACCGGCCTTTACAATGCTTATATAGATTTTGGCGCAATAAACGGCTGGCGAGGCTGGCAATTGCTGGCAATCGATCAAAAGCATACAGATCTCAAAAATATCGCAGGGATATTTTTTTCGCCATGGACTTCTAATCATTCACTATTCATCGATGACATAAAGATCTCAGGTGATATTCAACTGGCCGTTAGTTGCTCTGAGATGTCGGAAATGAAAATAAATCTCGCTGCAGATTTGAATAGGGATTGTAAAATTGATTTTAAAGATATGGCGATTTTGGCTAATAATTGGTTGAAATGTAAAGATCCTGCGAATCAGGAATGTGATTAATCACAGCTTTTTGTTAATGGGGTTCGGGGCATTATGAAAGTATTTGGTTCACTTTGTATTTTGATTTTAATTGCGTTAGTCGCGGATGCGAAAATATATAATTACGATCAACCGCAATGGGATGGTTATTACATATGGGCGCCGAAAAAAACAAATATAGCTGTTCTTGAAGTAAATTTGTATAGATTTTTGCTCAGTAAGCCGGGGGGCAGCGGAGAACTGGTTGTAAATGGATTATTAAGTAACGCAGCCGCAAGTGGTATAGCAGAAGTGTATTGGAGATTGGATTCGGGAGAAGGAAAATTATTATATCCTTCTGCAGACAGCAATTCAATTTTGCGATGGAGTAACAGCAAAATCGATTTTTCAGAAATTGATTATCCAGCACTGGCACTCAAAGGAGCGGAGTTTTTTAATTTAACTATCCATTTAGTAGCTCATCCATCATACGTGGAAGAAATAATGGAGCTTTATCCCAATGCGAGCATTGTTACGAGTATTCCGAGCAATGTTCCAGGTCTAATAAAAGAAATTGATTTTAATGTTGAAACAGTTGCGGGTAGCTGTCTTGATCAACGTGTCTGGTATTTCAGAAAAGATTTTAATTTAACTGAAAAAGCCAGAATTGGCCATCTCGGAATCACAGCAATAGAAAAATACGAATGTTACATAAACGGTTATTACATTGGAGGCAATGACGGTTACGAGAAAGCGGAAATTTATAATATCACAAATCATTTAGTTACAGGCAATAATTTCATAGCTGTAAAGGTGTTTCCTCCGGCACAATACGATGGTTCGATTACAACTAATTGTGCGGGTTTGATCGTGAACGCAAACTGGTTTGATTCCACAGGATCGCATTCTATAAAAACAGATAACAGTTGGAAGTGCAATTATGAATCCGTAGTAGGATGGTATTCAGCTGGTTTTGATTCTTCGGGCTGGAATAATGCTTCTATAGTGGGATATTGGGGAAATGTATGTTATCCTTACTATAGAATATCAGTGCCAAAAGACCTGCTGCAAACTCCTGAAAATAGTATTGTGCTTTTAGAACAGAATTTCGAAGATGAAGATGTATTCCGCAACGAGATTGGGCTTGGCTCTGGCGGAAGAGGCCATGGCGGCAAGGAGATTGGGTTGTGGCATAACCCTGTTGTGTCCGGAGATTATGAACCTAAACCTGTATTTGACAATTCAACTTTTTCAAATGGTTCTAAATGTTTGAAACTGATGCGGGGGGCAACAACAGGCAGTGGTTATCTTGCAGGCAAACGCGATAATTTGGCTATCACAGGCGCTTTCAAATTAGAAATGGGCATTAAACCTTTGGACGGTGTACAATTTAGCATTTCTGTATTTGATTCAATTGACAGCAGCAGCATAGACAAAGTAGCTATTTCATATAATGGACAGCTATGTGTCAGCAATAATGGTGTTTGGGTTTCTAAAGGTGTATCGATAACGCAAAATCGATGGACTAATATCCGCATTGCAGGCAACATAAATTCAGGTTCTTATGATGTTTATTTTCAAAATAACGATGAAGACGCATGGCATCATTTGGGCACGGCTTTATTTGATAAAACAAAAGTAAAAGCGATAAATGGTGTTTACATTTATCCATGGAATCAAAACAAAAGACTCTATGTAGATGATGTAAAGTTGATAAATTTAGATATTGGAAACTGCGAAGAGTTATTACTGGCAGGCGAAGGAATGTCTGGTGATATTAATTCAGATTGCTACTCTGATTTCAATGATCTTGTGATAATCGCGGAAAACTGGCTCACGACTTTGATACAATAATGGGGTTTAAAAAATGAGATACATAGTTCTTTTATTTATAATAACGAATGTATTTGCGGCAGATATTTTAAAGCAAGATTTTGAAGACACTTTGATTTTTCCACTCGGACAGCCTTTTGGATTATCGGGAACAGGGAGCGGTATTGCTGTGGGTGGATTATGGAAAAACGGGGTAATAAACGGCGATTACACTCCATGGACGGTTTCAGATAACTCCAACTTTTCTCAGGGAACTCAATGTGTCGAAATAGTGCGGAATGCCACATATGGCAGCGGAATGACGGTAGGTTATAGAACAAACATTTATGCAAGTGATGAATTTCAAATTGAATGTTCTCTGAAAATTACAGATAGCTTAAATCAATTCGGTATCGATACTGTACCTCCTACGGGTCAGTTAGGTAACCAGGTTAGCGCAGCTTATTTTGGAGAGAGTCTGCAAATCAAAGATAATGGTGCGTGGCGATCATTGAACAAGCCTGTGCCAATTAATGCCTGGTTCAGAATTGTCATCACAGGATCATTCAGCCTTCAAAGATATAAAATTTTCCTTGATACAGGAAGCGGAGAAGTATTAGTTGGAAGTTCAAGTTTTAATGCCTCCACGTTCAATCAATTATCAGGAGTGTATATTGCGCCTTGGGTTCAAAATTATTATATATATGTGGATGATGTTTCGATAAAAAATGAAGTGACCTTGAAATCTGATACAGTTGATTGGGATTCAGATACCTATATGTTTTGTGCGATGAAAC
>JBDKUM010000212.1:0-3120 GCA_039679715.1 Phycisphaerales bacterium | reverse complement strand
AAAAGATTGGGCCGGCATTACAAAGAAAGTAAAAGAAACGATCGAGATGATTAATCAAATCCGCGGAGGCAAATAAATGTCAGTTCTCGAAATCAAACCGGCACAAAGCTGCAAATACGATATCCTTTCACTTGGCGAAGTAATGATTCGTCTTGACCCGGGCGACAATCGCATTCATACAGCAAGAGAATTTAAGGTATGGGAAGGCGGCGGAGAATATAATGTTGCGCGAGGTTTGCGAAGATGCTTCAATAAACGAGCAGCAATTGTAACAGCTATTGTAGATAATCCTGTCGGAAGACTGCTTGAAGATTTAATGCTGCAGGGCGGCGTTAATCTTGAGCATGTCAAATGGATGCCTTTCGATGGAATGGGCAAAGAGACCAGAGTTGGTTTAAATTTTACTGAACGAGGCTTTGGTGTGCGAGCGGCAAAAGGTTGCAGCGACAGAGGCCATTCAGCGGCTTCACAATTAAAAAAGGGCGATATCGATTGGAATGAAATTTTTGGCAAAGCTGGTGTTCGATGGTTTCATACGGGCGGAATTTTTGCGGCACTTTCTGAAACTACAGCAGAGGTCATCATCGAAGCTGTAACAACAGCGAAAAAATATGGAACAATAGTGTCGTATGATTTGAATTACCGTCCAAGCCTTTGGAAATCTATCGGCGGGATAAAAAAAGCACAGCAAGTTAATCGCGAACTTGCGTCATATATTGACGTGATGATGGGTAATGAAGAAGATTTTACAGCATGCCTGGGTTTGGAAGTCCCCGGCATGGACAAGCATCTTTCAAAGCTTGACCCGTCCAATTTCAAGAAAATGATTCTTGAGGCCGTTAAACAGTTCCCGAATTTCAAAGCTGTCGCTACTACCCTGCGAAACGCCAAAACCGCCAGCATAAACGATTGGGGTGCTATTCTTTATGCAGATGGCCAATTCTACGAATCAAAGCTTCGCGAAAATCTTGAAATCTACGATCGTGTTGGCGGCGGCGATAGTTTCGCTTCAGGATTAATTTATGGCTTGATGGAAGGAAAAACTCCATTGCAGGCCGTTGAATATGGCGCAGCACACGGCGCATTGGCAATGACAACTCCCGGCGATACGACTACGGTAAGTCTTGCGGATGTTGAAAAAATTATGCAGGGCGGCACCGCAAGAGTGGACAGATAATTGCATTCCTGGAATTAAGAGCAAATTAACGCGGGATAATTATCGCTTATGTTTTACTTTGGATATTAGTTTCAATCCAGCCAGTTTTCAGCCATCAGCGAGAATTCAAAAAAATTCACTTTGCAGTTACCATCATAATCTGCATCTGAAAGCGAGCTGCAATCACCATTTAACCAATAGTTTACGAAAGTATAAAGGTCGGATAAATTTATTTGTCCATTCCGGTCAAAATCACCGTAATTTGTAAAGAGCCAATGAGGGGGATAAGGTGTTCCCGCCCCCGCATATGCCATAACTTCCGCAGGAACATCAGCCGCATCATCAAGAGAATAAGCATAAGGCGGCGTGAAGATGGTCGAATACTCGTTTGTCGCCCATGTTGGCTGCGAGCAGTTATAATAAATATTCCCGGTATTCCAGCCAATATGGCCTGCGGCATAACCTGTCCCGGTATAATAATCTTTCCACGGCATTGGCACTGAATTGAAGTAATTATTCTCGACTCGAATATTAGATGCAACACCTACACCGACACAGTAGCCTCCCGCGACAAGATCGCTGTAATAATTATTATAAACGTGTACCTGTCCGTATCGCACCCTCGGCATTCTTTCTTTAACACCAGTTGTCCACCAGTTGTGATGGTAAGTAACATGAAGATCGTCGGCGTCTTCGATTTGTTTATCGCTGCTTCCCACCAGCGATGCAAAGGTATGCCCAGGGTCAGGAGCGGAAGCAGTGTAATAGAATTTGCACCATGAAACTGTAACATAGTCTGATTCGTTGCTTATATCACAAGCTCCATCACCAGTATCAAAGAATGAACATTTTGTTATAAGAACATTATGGATTTCCTGTTTTACGCTCATGCCATCGTAAGCGCTTCCTTTATAAGGATTGGTGATATTCAAATTTTCAACAATTATATTTCCATCACGATTTTTAAAACCGAAATTTCCTATAATCGTCGGATTGCTGCCTATGCCCCTGATGGTTTTACTAGAACTCACTTCTAAATGACCTGCTGCACTTTCAGTTGTGGGAATATTTATTGTACCTGATACCTGAACAATGTACGGTCCCGGCGTCAGATAAGATGCGTATTTAATGAGATTGGGTTCATCATATACTGTTATAGTCGGCCCGCCTGCACCGCCTGTTGTTCCTCCATTTTCACCTGCCCAGCCATCAACAACAGCAAATGAATTTTTTGCAAATAAAATTAAAACTAAAATCATTACCGCTGATACAAAAAGTTTCTTCATTAAGCCGCTCCAAAAAATTTATGTACGTGTAATTTATTGACAGCTTGCGGGCATCAAATTTTCGCCCGAAATATTCATATAATCTATGTTTGCCAATCCGCCGCTTGTAGTCGCTTGCAGACGAATAGTCTTAATACCAGTTGTTAAAGTTACCGCTTCCGAACTGGTGTTTGTCCATGTCGACCACGAACCTGTCGCAGGAAAGCTAATACCTGATTTTACGGTTACTCCGTCGATAATTAGATTTGCGGTTCTATCGCCTGAAATAAGTGCATATTGCCACGTGAAATTATATGTTCCCGCAGTTAAAA
Source organism: Phycisphaerales bacterium (assembly GCA_039679715.1). Classification (GTDB taxonomy): domain Bacteria; phylum Planctomycetota; class Phycisphaerae; order Sedimentisphaerales; family UBA12454; genus UBA12454. The sequence goes on along the minus strand of JBDKUM010000212.1, from coordinate 367 downwards.
TATTTATTCTGTAATTTACTCCTTTGCCGCTGGCATTCGTTGTATTCGCATAACCTGCGTCTGTCCATCCTGAGTATTCGCTTTCAACTGCTCCTTCGACCAGACAGAAGCCCGCTGTGTTTTCCTGAATTGTCAAACTCGAACTTCCTGCACTTGGATACGCCAGAACTTCACTAGAATATTCCGATTCGTTCGTGTTCGTATCTGTCGCAGTAACAACATAATAATAGGTTGTGTTATTGATAACGCTGTAATCTGCGTAGTTTGAATTTGTCAGAATCGAGATGTTTAATTTTACGTAACCGATGCCGGAAGTTGTTGATCGATAAACATTATAACCAGCCAAATCTGCTTCAATATTATCATT
>JBDKUM010000211.1:0-2751 GCA_039679715.1 Phycisphaerales bacterium | reverse complement strand
AATGCCCGGATTATGAAGGTCAAAATGTCAGGAATGCTCTTTTAAGACATTTTGAACTTCATGGCGGTATTGAGTCGTTAATCAGCAAAGGCGATAAGGTTTTAATAAAACCGAATCTTATAGCCCCAAAACCTCGTTCGTTTGCGACCCAAACAGACCCGGCAATGATTATTGAGTTGACTAAAATTCTTCTCGATTATGGCGCAAAACCATTCGTAGGCGATTCGCCCGCATGGGCGGACGCGCGAACATGCGCAAAAGCACTTGGCCTCATAGAGCCTCTGCAAAAACTAGGCATAGAGGTACGCCAGCTTGATGAGCCGGTAAAACGCAGGTTGGAATTTTGCCGTACTCGCGTCGGCATCAGCAGGCATGCTCTTGAAGCGGACAAAATTATTAATCTGCCGAAATTGAAAACTCATCAGCAGTTGGTCGCGACAATCGCGATAAAGAATATGTTCGGCTGTGTCAGCGGAAAAGCGAAAGCTGTATGGCATTATAAAAAAGGTGCGACATTCGATGAATTTTGCACCATGCTGATTGGTATTTATAAATTATTAAATCCTGTAATTAATATTATTGATGCGGTCATAGCGATGGAAGGCCCCGGCCCAATTCGAGGCAATCCGCGATGTCTTGGTTGGATAGCCGCTTCAAAAGACCCTGTTTCCGCCGAAGTGATTTGCAGCAACTTGATTGGAATAATGCCCGATAATTTGCCGATTATTGAAACAGCAAAAAAACTAAATTTCGGCATCTGGGATGAAAAACGTATAGAACTTTCAGGAGATTGGCCGGCGATAAATGGGGGCCAATCTCTTGAGCAGGCGAAATTGATTCCTCTGCAATTTACACCTTTACGAATAATAAAAAGCATCGTTAGGCAGATAATAATTCTTCTGCAATCCAAATAATTATTTCGTATACTTTCCATAGGAGTAAGGATATGGTTTTCTTTAATGGCGAACATCGTCCGGAGCGAAGAAAGAGCGGGAGTGAAATTCATTTACCGCCGGGAATAACCGAAGACAGAAGAAAATCCCAAAGGCGCGAAGTTTTCAGAGTTGCTTATCCCCCGGAAGCTTACCCGATCATCAAAAATCTTTCAGCGATACTTCTCGATATTTCTGTAAAGGCGGCAAAGTTCCGGCTGCCGGTTTGCAGGGCCGAGTCACATAATCTGCAGCTAGGCAGCATGATCGAACTTAAAATTCTATTTGATGACGGCTCAAAGTTTGAAACTTCAGGCACAATCTTTCGCAAAAATGAAAGCCCGCCTGAAGTTTGTGTTTACGTTTGCATGTTCAGAAAAGAAATTCCATCAGAAATTGTTACAAAACAGCAGCAATATCTTCTGAAGAATTTCCCTGATTTTTGCCGTCAGGCGTTTAAGTTTTGAATCTCATCGGATAAACAAAAAAAACAGCTTAATTAGGAGGTATCCTATTGTAAATTAGTTAATTTGTTCCAAAAAAAATGCCGATAAGCTTAATTCCTTGAATCATGAATCTTTGATTTTGCAGCATTGGAGTTTGTCTATGGGGTTGTTTAATGGTCACCAAAAAAAGATAGATCAAGGTGCCGGATCTGTTTCAAACGAAACTAAAGCACAAAAAAGAGAAGTATTCAGAGTTTCATTTCCCAAAAATTGTCAGCCGGTCATAACAAATTTACCCGCAGCAGTTTTGGATATCTCTGTTAAGGCGGTAAAGTTTGAAATTAATCTTGAAGATGCAAAAAAAGCAAATTTAATATTGAACAGCAAAGTGAAACTGAAAATTCAATTCGCAGATGATTCCGTACTGGAAACGTCAGGTAAAATTTTTCGCCTTGATCAAACTGATCCTTCGGTATGTGTTTATGTTTGTATGTTCTCCAGAGAAATTCCTCAGGCAATAATTACAAAACAGCAGCAATATCTTCTGAAGAATTTCCCTGATTTTTGCCGTCAGGCGTTTAAGTTTTGATTTTATCAAAATTGACATATTCCTGCCAATGCATTATTATTAGCCCACAATGCAAGACAAAATCAACATACTCGGTATAGAAACAAGCTGCGATGAAACTGCCGCGGCGGTTGTGCGCAACGGTTCGGAAATTCTTTCCAGCGTTATTTCTTCGCAAATCGAACTGCACCAGAAATATGGCGGCGTTGTTCCCGAAATCGCCTCGCGCGCTCACATCGAAAAAATTTATCCGATAGTCGCCCAGGCGATTGAACAGGCAAAAATCGATATGAATGATATCGATGCAGTTGCTGTCGCAAATCAGCCCGGCCTGACAGTCGCCTTAATTGTAGGCTTAACAGCCGCAAAGACTCTTGCGCTTGCCTTGCGCAAACCGTTGATCGCGATAAATCATATTCACGCTCATTTGCAATCGGCTTTGATGGAAACTAATGATTTGAAATTGCCGGCTGTTGCTCTTGTTGTTTCCGGTGGTCATACAAGCCTTTACGAATGCGAAAATATCCTTGATTTACATTTGCTTGGCTCAACGATTGACGATGCAGCAGGCGAGGCCTTCGATAAAGTCGCTTCAATTCTGAATTTGACTTATCCCGGCGGGCCCAGTATCGAGAAAGCCGCGAAAGATGGAAATCCAAAGGCTATACATTTTCCGCGTACAATGCTTGGCAAAGATTCGCTCGATTTTTCTTTCAGCGGTTTAAAAACTGCCGTTCTCTATCATTGCTGCGGGCAGGATATGAAAGGTTGCAGCAGGGTAGGGCAAATGAGCCAAAAGGAAATT
>JBDKUM010000210.1:0-11248 GCA_039679715.1 Phycisphaerales bacterium | reverse complement strand
TTAACAAGAGCGAACAATCACGGGATTTATGTCCAGATAGTTATAGATCGAGTTCCGGAGAACGCTTACTACAACAATCTGTTTAACAATGGATATTCTTATGTTGTAGGTTCAATCAACCGTGAGTATTTAGTGTCCGGAGCTATTACTGCCAAGAAGACTTATATCGGGCAGTTAATTCAATCCATAAAAAATTACGACCCCAATTTGCTCTCAACGGTTTTTGGTTATGAGATCAAAAACGAGGTTCATTCAACTACCGATTATGGGCCGTTCAACTTGACGTCTGGCTGGTATTTAATGGGAAATGGTAATGAGTACAATATGGCTGCCGCAGCTTCGCGGCAGGCTTGCCAGGATGACAATATAAAAAATTGGGCAAATAAATGTGTTTCCGCTGTGAAAGAAAAAGACCCCAATGCTATGGTCTGTTGCAGCGTGTTTTCTTTTGATGCGGTGGGAAAAAATGGTTACGCCGGCGCAGGCTTGTTACCTATATCAATGACTGATAAACGTTGGCCGGCCCGTCCAAGTGTTCTTGTAACAACTAACCTTGATTACATCGATATGCATAGTTACTTACCCAAGAGTTGGAGTACTTCATTGGCAAGTTCGGAGTGGGCTTCAATTAATAAAACTCTTAAGCCATTTACATCCGGTGAGTTTGGCGCAGCGCGGTCAACTTATTATCCGGGAGATATTTTCTCTGCCGCTTCAGGATTATATAACTACAGAGAATATATTTTAGACAGCGGTTTTCGCGGAGCGCTGCTTTTTACATGGGACACATATTCGCACATAAGATGGACAGCCATGGAAGAGGGTGGAGTAATAAATGAACGTTTGAAACCGGAGCAATGGTCAAACTGGCAGTTTAATCAAAATGCTTTCACACAATTCTGGTATTCAGGTCAGGGCGTTTCAGATTTTAATACAACTAATGGAAATCTGGTATTTAATTTAAATGCAACCGATTCTTGTATTTATTCACCCCTGACAAGGTTAGACGCAAACAAATATCGATATTTTAAGATAAAAATTAAAAATCAAACAGCCTCAACGGAGGCGCAGCTTTTCTGGATCAATAAAACAGATACAGCATGGGATGAAATTAAATCAGTATCGTTTAATATAGTTCCTAATAGCAGTGATTTTAAAACATATTTAATCGATCTTTACAGTAATCCCAACTGGTCAGGCATGGTAAAACAATTACGTTTTGACCCTGTCAATAATTCTGTGTCATCTGGTCATTATGAAATAGATTATGCGAAGATGATAACTGATGACGCAATTATTTATTCTGACATCAATGAAGATAACACAGTGGATTTTGGAGATTTCTCGATACTCGCTCAAGGCTGGCAGCAAGATTTTAATGATTGGCCCCATGGCGATTTGAATAATGACTTATCAGTAAACAATAACGATATAGAAAAATTTGTTAGCGAGTGGCTGCAAAAAGTAGAGTAACAACATATTATTTTATTAATCTTTTTTGGAGGAAGAAGAAATGAGAATGAAAATGAAAAGTTTGATGGTAATTTTATTTGGAGTGGCGGCATTGTGTAATGCTGCACCGATACATCTTACGGATGACGCGACCACTGTTGGCTTGTGGCACATGGATGGGGCCAGCTCCAGTTTGATGGGTTTGGACGATGACAGCGCCAATTTGGGAAGGAATAACGATTTGGTCTTTTCCGGAGCTCCGTTGTTCACCGGCACCGGTACTGGCGGAGTGTTTGACAATGCCAATGGTACAGCAGTTAAATTTGGGCCTCAACCGGGTGATGATACGGCCAGGGCGCAATGGAACGGAGCTAATTCTTTTGCTATTGATATGTGGTTTATGCCCAGTGGTGTTAACACTGCACAGATGCTTTTCAACTGTTACCGCATTGCCCAGGTTAAAATCTGGAATGGCGATATATATTTCGCTGCATGGGATGATGATGAAGTTTTAACAGAGATAGTTACTTCCGGTAATCTGACTGCCAGTGTCTGGCAGCATGTAGTGGCCAGCGTTACTCCTCAAGGTGTTATGGATGTTAGCGTCTACGCAATGAATGGTTCGCTAATTGGATCGGCTGCCGGTAATCTCACCAGCGGCACTTTTAATCAGGCTAGCAGGACTATGTATTTTGGTTCCAATGGCGGAACTTCGAACTTCTATACAGGCAGACTTGATGAAGTTAAAGTTTCATATATTCCAGAGCCTGCAACATTGGCATTACTCGGGCTTGGTGGTCTTTTGTTAAGAAAGAAAAAATAACAAAGTTAAAATATGATTTGTGCTGGGTAATAGCGAAAAACATTCGCTGTTACCCAGACACGATAACAGTACATTTTTGGCGCGCATGTTAGGGCAAGTTAAGAATAAATGGATTATATCTATAAAAAATTGAAAGGTAACACGATGAGCGGAAAATATATGAATTATATAATTTTATCTTTGGCTCTCGGCCTGGTAATAACTACCGGCAGTTTTGCCGCACCGGCTACTGATGACTCGACGACAGTCGCATTGTGGCATATGGACAGCGCCGCAGGCAGCTTAGTTTCTGATGACGATGCCGTTACGCCGGGCAGGAATAATGATTTGACTCTAACGGGACCTGCGATTACCTCAGGAGTACAGGGTCATTATGGTGAAGCACTTTCATTTGATGGGACAGATGATAAGGCACAGGGAGTATGGACATGTGCCGATAATATTTTAATTGATGGTTGGTTCAAGCCTGGCAACATAACCGCGAATCTTGAAAAATCACTGGTTAGCGTTAATAATATAATTTTATTAAAATTCCAATTAAATAAATGTTGGTTGATGGCTTACAATAAAGAGATGGTGACGCCAGGCGTTTACAAGTCAATATCAGCCGCAGCTGACAGCAATACATGGTTTCACATAGTAGCATCTGTTGATAAGGCAGGGGCCATGTCACTTAGACTTTACAATGCTGATGGAAGTCTTCGTAGTTCAGCTTCAGGAAATACTCCGGGTATCGGCGGACTTCATCAAAACCTGACTACTATGAGTCCTTTGTGGCTTGGTAACAGAAATAATACCTTTTATTCAGGTCTTATGGATGATTTAAAAATATCAACCGCCAAAGCATCTGCGCCAAATGATGATGCTGAAACATTCTCGCTTGTGCGTATGGATAGTGCAACAGATGGCAGAGTATATGATGACGATCCATGTAATACAACAAGAGATAATGATCTTGTTTTTTCTCCCGATCCCTGCACTCCGACAATTACAACAGGTGGCCAGGGCTATTATGGTGAAGCACTTTCGTTTGATGGAACACAAACTGCGACTTTTGTACAAAAATGGAATAAATACTCAACTTTTAAAGCAGATTTGTGGATCAGGCCGTTTAATCTCGGCGCATCTTCCGATTATAAAGAGATTTTGAGCATACCAGGCCAGGCAAGACTCTTTATGAAAAATGGTACAATTCAACTCTGGGTTAAGAATAAAGCTAATAGCACTTATCTTACTGTTGTAGCGCAGGCAGCGAGTATGGTTGCGGGTCAATGGAATCATATTGTAGCCACGATTGAGCCGAACGGACATTCGGTTTTGACAACAAGTAATGGCACATTTTCCGGCTATACCAATGATGGCGGCTGGTATCTTGGCGCTGGTCCGAGAGTTTTCGTGGTAGGCGGTCAGGAAGGCAGCGTCGGCGGAGTTGCGAATCATTTTGAAGGTTTAATTGATGAATTAAAAATAAGCAATAAAACAATACCCTGCAATACGCGTGGTTATCCAACTGGAGATTTCAACCAGGATTGCCAGGTTGACTTTGCCGATTTTGCATCAATGGCTGAAAACTGGATGAAATGTACAATTCCCGGCGTGGCTGAATGTGTAAATCTTAACTAATACCTGAATATATTAGGAGATAAAAAAATGAAATATCGTTTACTTATAATTGTTTTGACCATGATGTTTGGGGTAAGTACGTCATTTGGATTGAGTTACAATGTTCCTAAAACATCTACCGTGCCAACTATTGATGGTGTTCTTTCTGCCAATGAATGGACATCTGCGATGACCATTTCGATGGTATATCCGGCTATTATAACAGCACCTAAGGAAGGCACTGTTCATACCGATACCTACATTCCTGACTCAGCCGAGGATCTCAGCGCCGCATGGTATTTCATGTGGGACGACACAGCTCTTTACGTTGCGTGCAAAGTTAATGATTCACAATTATTCTGGCTTAGCGACGAAGGCCCATACAGTCAGGATGGAGTACAATTATGTTTTAACTTCCGCAATGATCCTGCTGCGGTATATCGCGCCGAGGCAGCGGTGTATGATTTTGCACCGCGAACAAGCAGCAGCACAGCACCGGATATTTATAAAAGGGACAATGAATATTTTGGCTTACCCAATGGAATAATTGGTTCGTCTTTTCCAACCGGTGGATACATAATTGAAGTAAAGATGCCCTGGTCGGATTTTGACGGTGGTTATGTTCCAGCGGCAAATGATGTTCACGGAGCTGGATTAATATTGCTGGATTATGATTCCGAGTTTATTACAGATGAAGGCTCGACGTTAATGACAGATTTTGGCAATGGCGCATATACAGCGTCAACAGTTAGTACATGGAATACATTAAAGCTTGTAACAGCTTTGAATTGCGGCGATGCAGGATATTTGCCGCAGGATTTGAATCGTGATTGCGTAGTGGATATGGCTGATTTCGCTGATTTCGCCGAAAATTGGTTGATTATATACTAAGAAAGAAAGTTGCGGTATCTGGTTAAAATTTTAAATGGAGATTTCAATAATGAATAATAAAAAAACAATGAGTTCGAATCGTGCTTTTACGCTGGTGGAGCTCCTTGTCGTAATATCAATTATAGCAATGCTTCTGGCTATATTGATGCCTTCTCTGCAAAAAGCAAAACAGCAAGCAGAATCAGTGATATGTAAAACAAGACTCAATGATATAGGCAAAGCACTTTCACTGTATGCTGTTGATAATAGTGATGCCATACCACCTTCTGGTCTATCAAAAGCTGAAGATGCCTCAACTATGGCTGAAAATGATGGAATTTGGATGAGAAGGCTTGTCAAATATTATGGTATCCTGAAAGGTAAGAAACCACCTCTTTCTGAATTTGCATCCTTCAAGCTATTGCGTTGTCCTTCCCAGAAAACCTGGCAAAAAGCTGCCGAGGACTTGGCTGCCAGCAAAAAAATTCAGGAAAATCTCAATTCAGTGTACAGTATGTATAGAGGTTGCTATGCTTTGAACTTCTATTTTCAATATGAAGCGGACAATCCCAATTGGCCTAAAGCGAAAGATTCCACCGGACGAATATTGTGTGCATTTCGCAGATATTCTCAAATTAAACAGCCTGGAGGATTTCCTTTAATATCTGATGTAAGCGGCGATATACCAGTTGATTTTACCGGTGATAGAACTGCGATATCATGTTCGATATTATTTCCTCAAATGGGACCTCATCCTATTGCCAGCAAATTTGGATGGAAAGGTTCTACGTTTTTACGCGGCCCGGCACCAGTACATAACGGCAAAACGAATTATCTGATGGGAGATATGCATAGTGAAACTAAAGGGGTTTGGCCATGGCAGCCGCCAATTGCAAATAATAACAGCGCACCTGATTTTCATCCGAGACGTGCAAGAGCCGGTACTCCGGGATATTATCCTTAATGAGAAAACTTTTATAAATATGAATACAAAAGAAACAACGATAAATAGCAACATTGACGTTGAATACACTCAAAAACCTAAAGTTGATTCGTTCTCACGGCTGCAATCTGTATTCGTAGACACTCCGTCGCGATATAGAGGCAAAGGTTTTTGGGCATGGAACGGCAGCCTGGATATCGCTAAACTAAAGGAGCAAATCCGAATTATGAAAAAGATGGGCATGGGAGGTTTCTACATGCATGCCCGTACAGGTTTGAAAACAGAATACCTTGGAAAGGAATGGTTTGATTGTATTCGTGCCTGTTGCCAGGAGGCGCAGACACTCGATATGGAAGCCTGGATATATGACGAAGACAGGTGGCCTTCAGGTTTTGCAGGCGGTCAGGTAACAATTGAACCGAAATATCGTCAGCACAGGCTTGCAATTAAAATTTCTTTAGCCGAAAATTTTGTTTGGCAGGATAATACTATTGCCGCTTTTGCCGCCAGAATCGATGGTAACAAGGCTTTTGATGTAACGGCAATTCAATATAATTATGTTTGTAATGGAAATGAGCATAGGCAGATAGTCTCGTTTAATTCTATAAAAGCGATGGAGCACAGTGTTTATAATGGGCAGACTTACGTTGATGCCTTATCGCACGAGGCCATTGATCGCTTTATCAAAATTACCCACGAATCTTATAAGCGTGAGGTGGGGCAGTATTTCGGAAAGACAATACCCGGCATTTTTAGTGATGAGCCAAACCATGGACCTGTATGCGAAGATAGTCTTTTCGAAGCGGGCCTGAAAGCTGATAAAACTTATATAACACAGATACCGTGGACTGCTAAATTCTTAACGTTATTCAAAGATAGATACGGCTATGATATTTTACCACATCTTATGGAAGTGGTTTTCGATGTAAACGCAATTCCTGTTCAGAAGGCAAGACACGATTATCATGATTGCCTGGCATTTTTATTTACGGAAGCATTTGGAAGGCAGATTGGCAAATGGTGCCGCAACAACAATCTTGCGTCTACCGGCCATGTACTTCACGAATCTCCGTTGAGTAAACAGGCTTCATTTGTTAGTTCGGCCATGAGATTCTATGAGCATATGGATAATCCCGGCATTGACATACTTACATCCGCCAGAAAAGAATATCCAACTGTTAAGCAATGCACGTCAGTACAGAGACAACTTGGTAAAAAAAATGTTCTTTCCGAAATGTACGGTTGTACCGGGTGGGATTTCACTTTTGAAGATTACAAGTATGTTGGAAACTGGCAGGCGGCGCTTGGAATAAATGAAAGGTGCTTGCATCTGCTTTGGTATACAATGGCAGGGCAGGCTAAAAGGGATTATCCGCCATCTATTTTTTATCAATCACCGTGGTGGAAAGAGTATAAAACTGTAGAGGATTATTTTGCAAGGCTCAATTTAATATTGACTCGCAGTTTGCCGGTCAGAAATGTATGTGTTCTGCATCCTAACGAAAGTATGTGGCAGGAAATAAAAGTCGGTTGGCAGGAGCAGGGCGATTACAAAAAAATAGACAATCAAACTGAATTGCTGGCGAAATGGCTTCTCCATAACCAGATTGATTTCGATTATATTGATGAAGAGATGCTCGCAAGATTGGGGTCAGTTGAAGTTCGCGCCGGGGAATCAGAATTGAAAATGGGGTGTGCAGAATATAATTTGGTATTAGTACCGCCGCTATTGACAATACGTTCGAGTACCCTAGCATTATTGGAAAATTTTGCAGCAAAAGGTGGGCGTGTTATATTTGCCGGAGATGTGCCGGTTTATGTTGATGCACAATCGTCACAGCGAGCAGTTGATTTAAGCAAATTATGCGACAAGATTGATTTTGATTGCGGCAAACTGACTGAAGCTCTTGATCAATGTAAAGATGTGCAGATACGAGACGAAAACGGAAATCCGCTTCACGAAGTATTGTCAACTTTGAGGAAGGATTCCGATGGTCATTATTTCCTGTTTATGGTTAATGATTCACGTCAGAAAGATATTAATCGAGTATCGGTTTCAATTAAAAGTGATGCCTGCCTTTCTTATTGCCAGGAGTGGGATTTAACAAGCGGAAAGATTATTGATACACCAGGCAAAAGTAAAGATGGCTCGATGCATATTGATACATCTCTGTCTCGTTCAGGAAGCAGACTTTTTGTGATTTCTCCAGTACCCATAAATTGTAAACAAACTTCCGCAATCGAAAAAAGCAATAACAAGCAATTATCCTCTGCTGCTTCAACATCTGATTTGAATCCAAAATGGACTTTCGAATTATCTGAACCAAATGTGCTGGTATTGGATTTTCCCGGTTATCGAGTACATGACGGCCAATGGCAGGATAGGGCACAAATCCTGGAGGTTGATCGAAGGGTAAGACAATTGATTAATCGGCCTGAAAGAAAAGGTAAGATGATTCAGCCATGGCTCAACAAGACTGTTACTAATAATCAGCAGGTGCCGCTTGAATTGAGATATAAATTTGACATTACATCTTGTCTGCAAGGCGATATCCAATTGGCAATTGAAAATCCCGAGCAATATAGAATTTATGTCAATAAAAATAGAATTCAAATTCCGCAACATCCGGACTTCTGGGTGGATTCATGTTTGACGACTTTGCCGGTTCCATGCGAATTTTTTAAAGTAGGAAAAAATGAGATTCTTGCCCAAACCATTTTTTCTGCCGGTACAAATCTGGAAGCAATGTTCCTATTGGGTAAGTTTGCCGTCTCACTTGATGGTGTGAATTCTTCTATCGGCTCTCTTTCTGAACATTTAATTCCAGGCGATTGGGTTTCCCAGGGCCTGCCATTTTATTCAGGTTCCGTCAGCTATATTTCAAAATTAACTCCGCCAAAAGCTAGTTTTAATAGGGTTATAGTTGAATTGCCGGAATACAAGGGCAGTTATGCCAAAATTTTTGTAAATGGACATGCGGTTGAGCTTCTTGCATGGCCGCCTTACATTGTTGATATTAGTAGATATATTATGTCAGATTCGTTTGAATTGAAAATTGAAATATGTTCGCACAGACGAAACTCATTCGGTCCGCTTCATCTGGCACAAAATCCGAAAAAAGATGGCTGGATTGGCCCTGATGAATTTGTTTCTAAGGGGGTTTATTGGCAGGACGGTTACAAACTTGTCCCATGCGGCCTCATATCACAGCCGATTATTAGATTTTTTCAAGGTTGATAAAAGTTTTTGTAGATGGAACGATGGATCGTAGAGTCGATAATTCCAATAAATTTCAGAATCACCTTATTTTCAAAAAAATGAAAGGTATATAACAGTGACAGTATTTTCACATCAGTCATTTGCATTTTATTTTGTTATAATTTTTTATTATATACTTTTAGCTGCAGTAAGTTTTTATTTTTCAAAGTATGTAAAAAATACCTCTGACTTTTATAAGGCATCGGGGCAAACTCCATGGCTTGTAGCTGGGTTATCGTTTTTTATGACCGCTTTCAGCGCTTCGGTCTTTGTGGCTAATGCCTCGTTTGCATATAATTATGGATTACTCAATATCCTGCTTATAATAGCTCAACTTCCGACTTTTGTATTTGGGTATTTTATATTTTCCAAACTATGGCATCGATGCAAATGCAATACAGCCATCGAATTCATGGAAAGACGTTACGATCATAAAACAGCCAAATTTTTCGTATGGACCGGAATTCCCATACGTATACTCGATAATGCAAACCGTATTTATGTAACAGCAGTTCTTTTTGAGGTTCTATTAGGACTGGATCTTTGGGTTGCAATTTTATTCACGTGTATTGCCGCCCTGATTTACACTGTAAAAGGAGGTTTTCTCGGTATTGTAGTAACTGACACTTTGCAGGCTATAATTATGATAATTATAGTTTTTGTCGTTGCTTTGATGGCCTTTCTGAAAGTAGGCGGAATATCGGGGTTTATGAGCAGAGTTCCTGAAGGATACTGGACTTTAAATCCGAAAGGATCGGATTTCAATCTTACCTTGATATCGGCATGGTGTATTGTTGGTTTGGTCGCATGGAATGGAATGTGGTCGCTTGTGCAGAAATACGTATCTGTTGAAAAAGAAACTGATGCTCAAAAGGTTGCCGCTACCTGCGGAGTTTCTTATTTTATTTTATTTCCTCTTTTGGCTATACCTCCTATGTGTGCTGCGGTACTTTTGCCGGAACTTAGAGGAACCGCCAGTGGTGCCGAACAATCGTTTATCAAGATGGCTGAAATGATTTTACCTTCCGGGCTTCTGGGGCTTTTATGTTTTGCGATTTTTGGCGCAACTGTAACTTCCTTGAATTCGGAACTTACTGTAATTTCACAGATAGCCATACAGGATGTTTTTAAAAAGGTTTTAATAAACGTTTCTGAAAAACAAAAATTGTTTCTTGGAAGAATAATAATAATCCTTGTGATAACTTTATGTGCTTCAATTGCTTTTGCGATAAGACCATTGGGTGGAGCCTTTAGATATTTAATCAATGTATTGGGGCTTACAACTTTGCCTACGTTTATACCGCTTTTATTGGGCCTTATTTATCGCAGGACTCCGGCATGGGGGGGTATAACGTCCTTTATAATTGGAATTAGTCTTTCTGTTATTTTACGATTCGTATTTGATGTACCGCTCGGATGGGTAATATTTGCCAATGGTACTATTACTGCTTGTGCGATGTTATTCATAGGTTGGATTTGGCCTGTTTCTGGTGAGAGAAAAGAAGTGGTAGATAAATTATTTATTAATCTGACCACGCCTCATTCTTCTGAACCGGCCGCAAGCAAGCCTGCACAATTCAGAACTGTGCTTTTACCAGTTTTTTCAGGGTGTCTTGCTTTAGTAGGAATAGTTATATTGATGGTTTCTTTACCTTTTATGAATAATGGAGTTTTAAGTTTGCCCGGAATACTGACTTCTGTTTTGCTGTTTATAGCGGCTGCAATAGTATATGCGATTAAAATAATAGTAAAAAATATTTCTGATAGGAAAGATTTAAAAATTAACGAGACAGCTAATGTATGCGGCAATGTTCATTAGCATAGAAGTTGTATCAGGAAAGGGAAATCATGAGAAATTTGAAACTGGCTGTAGTAATTATATTTACTATCGTTTTAATGGGGTGTCAGGGCACTAAGCAAACCGCGCCCACGCAAGTACAATTGGGTTCTCACTCCGCTGTAACGCCGAAAGATAGACCTAAACAGGAATGGCAGGATCGTCACAATGCTTTTGTCGAGAGAGTCAAAAAAGGTAATGTCGATTTGCTTTTTATTGGTGATTCCATAACACATGGCTGGGAAAGCAAAGGCAAGGATGTTTGGCAGAAATACTATGGCAACCGCGACGCTGTTAATCTTGGAATTGGTGGCGACAGTACACAGCATGTACTCTGGCGGCTCGACCATGGCGAGATCTCAGGTATTTCTCCAAAACTAGCAATCGTAATGATTGGAACAAATAATTCCAATGGTGATTATTGTACTTCTCAGCAGATTGCCGATGGCATCATTGCAATAG